>NZ_JBVJUY010000022.1:0-141791 GCF_055604165.1 Streptomyces sp. NPDC037242 | reverse complement strand
CCCCCCCCCCCCCCCCCCCCCCCCCCCCCCCCCCCCCCCCCCCCCCCCCCCCCCCCCCCCCCCCCCCCCCCCCCCCCCCCCCCCCCCCCCCCCGGTTCCGGGTCAGGCGGGGAGGGCGTCCACGGTGGGGACGACCACGCCGAACAGGTCGGTGATCGCGGTCAGGGCGGCGCTCTGGAGGGCGGCAGCGGGCAGGACGGCGCCGTCGGGGGTGGCGAGGGCGCGCGTGGCGGTGGCCTCGGCGACGGCGGTGGGGCGGTAGCCGCGGTAGAAGGCACCCTCGGCGGTGTAGTTGACGCACATGTGCGTCATGAAGCCCGCCAGCACCAGGCTCTTGCCGCTGCCGGGTTCGAAGCCCAGGCCGGTCAGCGTCTTCTCCAGTTCGGTGGCGTGGAAGGCGTTCGGCACGTGCTTGACCACGACCGGCTCGCCGTCCGCCGGGGCGACTTCGTCGCTGATGGCGCCGATGTGGGCGCGGATGTCGTACGGGGTGTCCTGCCCGCCGTCGTTGATGACGTGGACGACCGGGGTGCCCGCGGCGCGGGCGCGCTCCAGCAGGCGGGCGCCGGCCGCGAGGGCCTCCTCGGCACCTTCCAGGGCCATGACGCCGGTGCGGTAGGTGTTCTGGAAGTCGATCATGATCAGGACGGAGTCGCTCAGCCTGGCCGGCTGGTCGTCAAGGCCGCTGACCTCTCGCAGGGTCGCGGAGGGCTGGTTCTTGCTCATCGGGTGCCTTTCATGGAGGAATCACGTGGAATCAGGCATGGCGAAGCCGTCCGCCCTGCCTGGGTGTGGTCGTGCGGTGGAAGTGGAGAGGGTCAGACGGTCTGCGTCCGGAAGCGGCGGCGGTACGCGGCCGGGGTCGTGGCGAGCTGCCGCCTGAACGCCCGGTGCAGGGTCTCCGCCGAGCCCAGCCCGGCCTCGGCCGCGACCCGGTCGAGCGGGCCGTCGGTGGTCTCCAGCAGGCGCCGGGCCACCTCCACCCGGGCGGCTTCGACGTAGGCGGCGGGACTGGCGCCCGTCTCCTGTTTGAAGACGCGGGCGAAGTGCCGCTCGCTCAGGCACATCCGGGCCGCCAGTACCTCCGCGGACAGGTCCCCGTCGAGGTGGTCCGCGATCCACAGCCGCAGCTCGTCGATGTCCCGACGGGCCGATGCCGGGCGGCTGAGCGGCACGGAGAACTGGCTCTGCCCGCCCTGCCGCTTGAGGTACATCACCAGTTGCCGGGCCACGGCGAGCGCGACGTCCTCGCCCAGGTCCTCGGCCACCAGGGCGAGCGCGAGGTCCAGGCAGGCGCTGATCCCGGCGCCCGTCCACAGCCGGCCGCGGTCGGTGCGGACGAAGATCGGGTCCGGGTCGACCGTGACGGCCGGATGGTCGGCGGCGAGCTGGGCGGCGGTCGACCAGTGCGTGGTCGCCGTCTTCCCGTCCAGCAGCCCGGCCGCCGCCAGTATGTGCGCGCCCACGCACACCGACGCCACCCGCCGTGCGTGCGGGGCGGTCTGCCTCACCCAGGCCACGACGTCGGTGTCGATCCGGGCCCGGGGACCGTCCTCGGCCATGTCGACCGCGCCGGGCACCAGCAGGGTGTCCACACGCCCGCCGACCTCGTCGAAGGCGAGGTCAGCCAGCAGTCGCACGCCCGCCGACGTACGCACCTCGCCGGCCTCCGGCCCGGCGAGCCGGACCTGGTAGCCGGCACGGCCCGCGGTCTCCCGGTTGGCCAGGGCGAAGACCTCGGCCGGGCCGGTGACGTCGAGGAGGTCGACATCGGGGAAGACCGCGATGACGACACGGTGCGAAGTGGGCATGGCCCCATCCTCACCGGCACCACCCATGGCCGCAATGACGGCTGACTGTCACATTCGGACATGCATGGCCAAGATCCGAGATCCGAGATCACCCGAGTGCCCGGCCCGGGCTGGAGGCGCCGGGCCCGCCGCTCTCGCATAGTCCAGACAGGCCCGCGAACAGCGGACCGCGCCGAAGAGGTCGAAGGGACCACCCATGATGCATATGGGACGTCGCGCCGTCATGATGACGGCGCTCGCGGCCGCGGGATCCCTCCCCGGCGCCCAGGCCCAAGCCCGGTCCCTGGCCGCACCGGCCGCGGCGGGTCCCCGTCCACCGGCGGGGTGGTTCGGTGACGAGATCCGGCGCATTCCCACCACCCGGAAGATCGTGGCGCTCACGTTCAACTCCGCCTGGGACGAGGCCGGGATCGATACCGTGCTGACCGAGCTGCGCAAGCGGAAGCTCGCCGCCACGTTCTTCCCCACCGGCCGGTTCGCCGAGTCCCATCCCGCCGCCGTCCGCGCGATGGCGGCCGCCCACGGCCTGGGCAACCACTCGCACACACACCCCTACTTCGACGACCTCACCACCGAGGCACGGGCCCGCGAAGTCCGGCGCGCCGACACCGCGATCCGCCGGGCATCGGGGGCCGAGCCCCTCCCCCTGTTCCGGTTCCCCTACAGCGCCACCGCCCCAGACTCGATCGCCGACGTCAACGACCTCGGCTACGCGGCGATCGAGTTCACCCAGGACACCAACGGCTACCTCGGCCCACAAGGCGGCATGAGCGTCGACCGGGCCGTGCAGCGCGCCGTCGACGCCCTCGCTCCCGGCGCCATCCTCCAGATGCACGTCGGCAGCGCCGGCGACGGAGTCGTCCTCGACGCCCTGGCCCTGCCCCGCATCATCGACGAGGCCCAGCGGCAGGGCTACGAGATCATCGACCTCCGCGCCCTGCTCACCAGCGATTAGAGCAGCGGCAAGGTCATGTCAGCCAGATCGGGTTGGTCAGCGCCACCGGTGCTCCGGGCAGCGGTGGCATCTGGGGCGTACGGCGGACCTCCGCCCGGACGTAGGACGTACGGGCGGGTGTGGTGCGCCACTCCAGCGACGCGGCCGCCGGGGCCGTGAAGGCCACGCCCTGGTCCGTGACCAGCCGCAGGTCGCATCCGTCGGCTCCGGTCACGGCCAGCCGCACCAGGACCTCGGTGTCGGCCGGGGCGCGGAGCCGGTCGCCGATGCCGGCGTGGGCTCCTCGCGCGGTGACCGCGTCGAAGGTCACCGACACGGCCGAGGATTCCGCGGCGTAGCTGCGGCCCGCCCGCAGGCCGGCCAGTATCGCCTCGCGGGACAGGTCCTCGGCCAGGACCACCGTCTGCGGTGTGCCCACCCGGTCCGGGTCCCGGTGGTAGTCGCTGCTCGCGATCACCGGGAGCCACTGTTCGCCGGCGCCGCGCAGGGTCGCGTCCCACGAGGCGAGGGCGACCTCGTCGTCCGGGGTCCAGGCGCCGTTCCACACCTCCACCGCGTCGGCTTCGCCGAAGCCGAACTTCCAGGCGCAGCCTATGCAGGTGGCGTGCGGGTGGGCGGGGACGACCAGGCCTCCGGCCCGCCGTATCTGCCGTGCGAAGCGGTCGAAGCGCTGGTCGCGGGCGCGGTAGCGCCAGTCCACGAAGGTGCCCGGTGCGGTACCGACGGCGAGGACGTGGCCGGTGCGGGTGGTGACCTCCTCCCCCGTCAGGACCAGTAGGTCGGGATGGGTCCCGGCGACGGGGCCCCAGGCCGCGTGGGCCGAATTCGTGTTGTGTTCGGAGGAGTTGATGAAGTCCAGGTCCGCCCCACGGGCGAGCGCGGCGAGTTCGGCGGGGGTGCGGCGTCCGTCGGAGTGCACGGAGTGGAGGTGGCAGTCGCCCCGGTACCAGGCACGGCCGCGGCCCCGTGCGCGCTGCGGCGGGTGGACGGGGGCGACAGACACCCCCTGCGGGCCGTGGGTGAAGGTGGCGGTGATCTCGTAGGCCAGGCCTTGGGGGGCGACCGTGTACGGGCCCAACACCAGGTGCCAGCGGCCGGGTTCGATGGCGCCGGGCAGGTAGCCGGGGGTGGCCTCGTCGGCCCGCAGGAAGAACTCACCGCGGGCGCCGCCCGACCAGCCCCGGAAGCCGCGGCCTCCGAGGGCGGTGCCGCGCTGGTCGAAGACGCCGATGTCGAGCGCGTTGCCCGGGGTGCCGGACGGCTGGGGCGGTTTGTCGTAGGTGTAGTCGATGCGTAACTCGCGTATGTCTGAAGGCACTTCGAGCGGGAGGTATACGTAGTCCGGGGCGCCGGGTGCGATCGTGCCGCGCAAGGTACGGATGGAGGTGGCGGCGGTATCGGCGTCGTCCCGGTCGGCGGGGGTGAGGGGGCCGGCGGCTGCGGCTGCTCCGGTTGCCAGTAGTTCTCGTCTACTGAGGGCCATACGGAGACGGTGGCAGCCGCCGGTGAATGCGGCGTGAAGCCCCGGCTTCGGTCCGGGTGGCTACGCGGCCGCCGTCGCGGCGGGAATGTCCACCCGGGCCGCCCTGCGGGCCGGCCAGAGCGAGGCGGCCAGCGCGCCCGCCAGGGCGATGAGCACGCCGAGGGCCAGGCGCCCCCAGGGAATGACCAGCGTGTAGCCGACCACGCTCTCCTGGAGTGTGCGCCCCAGCGCCCAGCCCATGAAGACTCCCAGGACCGTGCCGAGGGTGGCGCCGAGCCCGCCGAGGAGCAGGGCCTCCAGGCGGATCATCCGGGTCACGCCGGCCCGGTCCACACCGAGGGCGCGCAGGGTGCCGATCTCCTTGCGGCGTTCGAGGACGGACATCGCGAGGGTGTTGGCGATGCCCAGTGCGGCGATCACCAGGGCCATGCTCAGCAGGGCGTAGAAGACGTTGAGTTGGTCACCGATGCCGCCGCTGTCCTCGGCGCGGATGGCCTCCTCGTCGAGGACGGCCAGGGCGGGGTTGTCGCCGAGGGCGTGGGTGATGCTGCCGAGCACGGCCCGGCCGGGTCCGCCGTCCGCGGCCACCAGGATCCCGGCGTTGTTGGGGTTGGAGTCGTAGCGGGCGACGAGGGAGTCGGGTGCGGTGATGCTGGGCAGCAGGTTGCTCTGCTCGTCCGCCCGGTAGATCGCGCCGATGGTGACGCTGCCGCTCTGGTCGCCGTGGCGCTTGAGGGGAAGGGTCTGGCCGACGTGCCAGCCTGCCGCCTTGGCCTTGAACTCGGCGACGGCGATCTGGCCCTGGGCGAGGCTGTCCAGGGAGCCCTCGATCATGTCGTACCGGAGCAGTCGGCCGATCGTGGCGGGGTCGACGCCCGTCAGGACGGAGGGGGTACCGGCGAGGCGGTACTCGGTGGACTGGTTGAGCGGGCTGGACGCGACGCCGGGCAGCTTCTTGAGGGGGTCCGCGGTGGCGCCGGTCATCCGCATGGCGCCGTCGGCCGGCTTCACCAGGTAGTCGGCGGTGAAGTCGTGGGTGGTCGCGCGGTCGAGGTACTGGGCGGCAGAGGCCCCGAGGACGGACAGGCCCGAGGCGAGGGTGAGGGCGATGGCGAGCGCGGCGGCGGTGGCGCCGGTGCGGCGCGGGTCGCGCACGGTGTTGCGGGCGGCGAGGTCCCCGTACACGGGCTGGAGGCGCCTCAGCAGCGGCTGGAGCGCGGCGACGAAGGGCCGGGACAGCAGCGGGATGAAGCCGATCGCGCCGGTCAGGGTGAGGGCCGCGCCGAGGCCGATGACGGTGCGGGCGCCCTTCCCGGTGGTGATGGCCCCGTACACCGTGGCGGCGGCGCCGCACAGCACCAGCGCGGCGCTCAGGCCGTTACGGAGGGAGCCGGCGCGAGCGGGCGCCGTGTACTCGGCCGCGCTGAGCGCGGCGACGGGCGGGATGGCCATGGCCCGGCGGATCGGCAGCCAGGCGGCGACCAGGGGCAGGGCGGTGCCGACCAGCATGGACGCGATCACGGTGCCCGGGGTGAGGACCAGCGGGGCGGCCGGGGCGTCTGCGGCGGCGAAGACGGTTTGGAGCAGGGCGGCGACCCCGGTGCCGACGGCGAGGCCGACCGCGGAGGCGACCGCGCCGACGACGAGGGTCTCGGTCAGCAGGATGCGGCGCACCTGCTTGCGCGAGGCGCCGACGGCCCGCATCAGGGCCAGCTCCCTGGTGCGGCGGGCGACGAGCATGGTGAAGGTGTTGGAGATGAGGAAGGTCGCGACGAACAGGGCCACCGCGGCGAAGCCCAGCAGGATCTGGCTCATGGTGTCGCTGTCGCTGGTGGCGAGCCTCACCTGGATCTGGCCGAGCCGGGCCCCGGTGGCCGCGCCGGTCCCCTGGGGCAGCGCCTGCTCGACGCGGCTGAGCAGTTGCGTCGCGTCGGTGCCGGGTGCGGCCGTCAGGTCGATCTTCTGGTAGCGGCCGGGCTGGAGGAAGAGCTCCTGGGCGGTGGTGTTGGTGAACAGCGTCAGGCTGCCCCCGGCGGGGAGTTGGGTTCCGTCGGGGCGGAAGGTCCCGCTGAGGGTGTACGAGGCGGCGCCCTGGTTCGTGCCGGTGCGGACGGTGTCGCCGATGCGGTAGCCGCCCTTCGCGGCGGTGGCCTCGTCGAGGGCGATCTGGTCCTTGCCGGTCGGGCCGGAACCCTGGACGAAGCGGTACGCGGGGTCCTTGCCGTCCGCGCCCGGGGCGAAGTTGCCACCCCGGTGGGACGGGCCGTGCCCGATCAGCCGGCCTTCGCGGTCGGCGACGGCGGCAAAGCCGTCGACCCGGCCCGCGGCGACGGCGACGCCCTGGACCTTGGCCAGGGTGTCCACGGCGGAGGCGTCGATGCCGGCCGGTCCGCCGCTACGGGCGCCACCGGCTCGGGAGTCGTCGGGGAAGACGCTGACGGCGATGCGCTCGAAGCCGGCGCTCGCCCGGGCGGTGGCGGCACGGTTCAGGCTGTCGCCGTAGACGAGGCTGCCGGAGATGAAGGTGACGCCGAGCATGACCGCGAAGGCGGTCATCAACAGGCGGGCCTTGTGCGCGAACACGTTGCGCAGGGCGGTACGGAACATGGGGTGCGGATCCTGGGAGGCGGGCTCGGCGGTGCGAGCGGGCGGCTGGTTCGGTGCCGGGGACGAAGCGGGGAGGTCCGGGCGGCGGCGAGGTCCGGGCGGCGGCAGGGTGTTCGGCTCAGCTGGTGCGTGAGCGCGCGTCGAACGCCTTCATCCGGTCCAGGACCCGGTCAGGAGTGGGATGCGCCATCTCGTCGACCAGGCGGCCGTCGGAGAGGAAGACCACGCGGTCCGCGTACCCGGCGGCGACGGGGTCGTGGGTGACCATGACCACGGTCTGGCCGAGCTCGCGCACCGAATCGCGCAGGAAGCCGAGGACCTCGGCCCCGGCGCGGGAGTCCAGGTTGCCGGTGGGCTCGTCGCCGAAGACGATCGCCGGCCGGGAGACCAGCGCCCGGGCCACCGCGACGCGCTGCTGCTGCCCGCCGGACAGCTGTGCGGGCCGGTGGCCGAGGCGCTGGGAGAGGCCGACCATGGAGACCACGCGCTCCAGCCACCTCCGGTCGGGCCGACGACCGGCGACGGTCAGCGGCAGCGTGATGTTCTCCAGCGCGGTCAGCGTCGGCAGCAGGTTGAACGCCTGGAAGATGAAGCCGATCCGGTCGCGGCGCAGCTGCGTGAGCTGCCGGTCGCCGAGCGTGCCCAGTTCGGTGGTGCCGATGCGGACGGAACCGGAGTCGAACGAGTCGAGCCCTGCGGCGCAGTGCATCAGGGTGGACTTGCCGCAGCCGGAGGGTCCCATGATCGCGGTGAACTCGCCCTCCCGGAAGGAGATGCTGACGCGGTCCAGGGCGACGACGCGGGTGTCGCCGCTGCCGTAGGACTTCGACAGATCGGTGGTGGCGGCAGCAGCGGTCCCGGTCGTCGCTTGCAGCGAGTACGGGGCAAGGGGGTCGGCGGTCACAGGGACTCCTCTTCGGGTGCGGAACGGTGCACTTCGAAGGGTGTCGGGGGAACGTATCGGGGCCTGGGCCGCCGTGTATCGGCGCCGGCGCCGCTCTGTATCGGTTGCGTAGGGGCGGCGGACGGAGGACCGGGCGGTCAGGCCGGCAGGCGCAGGGTGGCTACGGCGCCGCCGTCCGGGGCGTTGTCCAGGTGCAGTTCGGCGCCGAGGACCCGGGCCTGGCCCAGGGCGATGGTCAGGCCCAGGCCGTGGCCCGAGCCGCGCTCCGCCGCGCCCGTGTGGAAGCGGCGCGGGCCGTCGAGCAGCAGGTCCGGGGGGAAGCCCGGGCCGTGGTCGCGTACGACGACCGTACGGCCCTCGACGGTGACCTGCACCGGGGTCTTCCCGTGCCGGTGGGCGTTGACGACGAGGTTGGCGACGATACGTTCGAGGCGGCGCGGGTCGGTCTCCACGCTCCGGGCTCGCTCGCCGTGCTGCGCGTCGGCGGCCACGGTGACCTCGGTGTCGAGGCCGGTGCGCGCCACTGCCTCGGCGACGACCGCGTCGAGCGGGACCCGGGCGCGGACCGCCTGTTCGGCGCCGGCGTCGAGCCGGGAGATCTCCAGCAGGTCCTCGACCAGGCCGCGCAGGTCGCGCACCCGGGCCCGGAGGAGGTCCTCGGTCTCGCCGGCCGGCAGCAGGTCGGCAGTGGCCAGCAGGCCGCCGACGGGGGTGCGCAGTTCGTGGGCCACGTCCGCGGTGAACTGGCGTTCCGTGCGCAGCCGTCGGCCGAGGCTGTCCGCCATGAGGTCGACGGTGGTGGCGATGTCGGCGACCTCGTCGCGGCCCTTGGTGTGCCCGGTACGGGCGTCCAGGTCCCCGGCGGAGATCCGTCCCGCGGTCTCGGAGACCCGCCGCAGCCTGCGGGCGAGCAGCCCGGCTCCGTAGACCGCCACGGGCGTGGCCGCCGCGAGTGCGAGCAGCGAGGCCACCGCCATGGTCACGTCGAGGCGGTACAGCTCACGGAAATCCGCGTAGATCGTCACCTGCACGGCCAGCACGGGGCTGCCCGGGCCGGCGACCCGCTGGGCACCCCAGACGGTGGGGTCCATGCTGCCCGGGACGTTCCCGCCGTAGGAGACGTGCCGGTCGCCGTCGGTCGGGTTCTGCAGTGCGTAGGGCAGATCGGGCGGGTCGAGCCGGGCGTTGCTCGTGAGCGCCCCGGTGCGCCGGTAGACGTCCATGGCAGAGGTGATCCCGTCGAAGGCCTGCCTTTCGGCCCGGTGCCGGATCTCGTGCGCGGTCCACACGTGCACCAACAGGCCCACGACCAGGGCGACCAGGCAGGCCGTGGACGCGGCCAGCGTGGCGATCTTCCAGCGGAGCGGCACGCGGGCGGGCTTCCGCCGGCGGAACGGGCTCACCGGGTCAGCGCCTGAGCTTGTAGCCGAAGCCGCGGACCGTCTCGATCCGGTCCCGGCCTAGCTTGCCGCGCAGCCGCTGTACGCACAGGTCCACGACCCGGCTGTCGCCGTCCCAGCCGTAGTCCCAGACGTTGCGCAGGAGGGTGTGCCGCTCCAGGACGATGCCGGGGTGGGCGGCGAACTCCAGCAGCAGCTTCAGTTCGGTCGGGGTCAGCGCCACCGGGGTTCCGGAGACGGACACCTCCAGGCCGCCGGTGTCGATGCTCAGGTCGCCGAAGACCAGCACCTCGCCCTCGGACGGTGCCGGCCCGTCGCCGGCGGTCTGCGCGGGGCCCGGGGCGGGGGCAGGAGCGTAGGTCGCCCGCCGCAGGAGCGAACGGATGCGTGCCACGAGGACGTAGGTGTCCACGGGTTTGACCACGTAGTCGTCGGCCCCGGCCTCCAGGCCGGCGACGACGTCGAGCCCGTCGCCGCGGGCGGACATCATCAGGACCGGCACCAGGCTGGTCTCGCGGACCCTGCGGCACAGGCCGATCCCGTCCAGACCGGGCAGCATCACGTCCAGGATCAGCAGGTCGAAGGGCTCTTCGCGGAAGAGCTCCAGGCCCGCCAGTCCGTCGGCCGCGGTCTTCATCCGGTAGCCGTAGCGCTCCAGGGCGACCGTGAAGGACCGGCGCATGAGGTCGTCGTCCTCCACCAGCAGCACGCGGACGGCGGGCGGAGCGGCCGGAGCCGGGGTCGGGACGGACGAGGACACGGGCGGGTGGCTCCTGTTCGGACGGTCGTGAGGTGCGGGTACGCGTACGGATACGGGCCTGCGGGCCGGCCCCGCGTGCACCGCGCGCAGACGGCGGCCCGGAGGGAACGATATGGCATACATCGGGCGCGGCGACCGCGTCGCGGCCCGGCGCACCGATTCGATGGACGACCAAGCGCTCCCTGATACGCGGCCGATACAAAAGGCGGTCCTACTGCCCGGCGGTGTGGAACCAGCCGAGGGCTCCCATGGCGCGGCCGCTCTCGACGCCGGGCTGGTAGTGGCTGAAGTAGAGGATCCGCAGGAGTCGGCCCCGGCTGTTCGCCCCGGTCTTGTCGAACACCTTCTTGAGGTGGTCCCTGACCGTGTAGGGGGAGATGCCGAGCCGCTGGGAGATCTCGGTGTCGGACATGCCGTAGACGACGAGCTGCGCGACGTCCTGTTCGCGGGAGGTGAGGTCGTACGCTTCCATCAGGATCCCGATGGTGTGCTCGGGGCGGCTGGGCTGGATGATGACCGCGACGCGCCCGGCCGTGTCCATGCGCGTGGCCGTGAGCGACACCCACCGCCCGGCCGCGCCGTACAGGCGCACCGATGCGTCGCCCGTCGTACGGGCCCTGCGCGACGCGTGCAGGACGGGCTGCGGGAGCCGGCCCGGCCCCGCGGGGGTGCCGCCCAGCCGGTCGAGCCACAGCTGCCCGGACGGGGTGACGCCGCCGATGCCGCCGTCGGGCTCGAAGGTGAGCAGTCCGGGGGCGGCGGGGTCCTGCGAGTCCGCGGTGGCGGCGTCGTGGCGGAGGTAGGAACGGCGCAGCCCTTCGGCGATGGTCGGCGCGAGCGATTCCATGGCCGCGATCTCGCCCTCGCTGAACGGCGCCCGGTCACCGCCCCGGTGCAGGACCAGCGCGCCCCACACCGTGTGGCGTCCGCGCAGGACCACGCGCATCTCGTCGCCCATGCCGGTCGGGCGGTAGACGTCGCGGTAGCGGCAACTGGTGTGCGGGCGAAGGCGGGTGGCCTGCCACAGTCCGGCCGCGAGCCGGCCGGCCTTGACCAGGTGGGGGAAGTGGTTGACGTCCTCCTCCCCGTATTCGATGTCCAGGAGCCTGGGCAGGTGGGTGTGCGGGACGCCCTTTTCGTGGAAGCCGCCGGTGTGCATGAGGGTGGCCGGGTCCAGTGTCAGCCCGCACACCCCGTCCGCCGCCACGGCTGCGGGGATGATCTCGTTCAGGCCGCTGAACAGCGTCAGCGGATCCGGGAGCCCCAGGCACAGCCTCTCGATGCTCGTACGGGCCCGGCGCAGCGCGGCGCCGCTGGGTAAACCTGTGTTCGATCGCGTCACGCGGGTCTGTTACCGCATTGCCCCACCCGGCGAAACCCCAACTTCCGGGGATCGAAGGCCGCCCGGGGCGACAGTAGCTTTCGTTGCACGCCGGTCCGACGAGAGTCCGGACGAGAGCCCAACGGGAGAACTCATGCAACTGCGCAGCAAGGCCCTCGGCATCGCCGCCGCGACCGTCACCGCCGCCGGGCTCGCCCTGGTGCCCGCCACTTCGGCCAGTGCCGCTCCCGCCGGAGCTCAGAGCCTCGCCTCCTGCATCGGGCACTACGCGAACACGGCGTTCTGGATGGACTGCACCGGCGGTTCGGAGACGAGCTGGGCCCGCCTCGGCGGCCTCTGCGGTCCGACGTCCGGGATCTCGGTCTGGAACTGGACGAGTTGGCACCGGATCAGCCCCGGCGAGAGCTGGACGCTGAGCGCGGAATGCAATTCGCGGGTCTGGGGCCAGCGGGTCGAGGTGCGTCCGTACTGACCGGATAGGTTGTCCCCTCGCGGCCGGTGTGTGCCGTGCAACTCCAGCCACAGGGGGACGTTTTGACGAAGGACGTACGCGCACGGGTATCGGCCTACGCCATAGCCACCGTGCAGGAACAACTGCTGCTGACCCGGCTCTCGGACTCCTCGCCGGTCTTCGAACCGGGGTTGTGGCACCTGCCCGGCGGGGGGATCGATCCGGGCGAGCAGCCGCGCGAGGCGCTGGAGCGCGAGCTGTACGAGGAGACCGGGCTCGAACTCCTCGACGCCCGCCTGGTCGACGCGCGGGCGTACACGGCGCACCGGCTCGGGGTGAGTTGGAACCTCGTGGGGCTCTTCTACCGCGTCGATCTGCGGCCCGGCCCGCTCGTGGTCACCAAGGAGGACGACTCCACCTGCGCCGTCGACTGGATGCCCCTGGCCGGGCTGGAGGAGTCCCTCCTCTCCCCGGCCGCGATCGACGCTCTGCGGATGATCGGGATCTGAGGTCGGGTCAGCTCCGGTCTGGTCTGGTCGGTGCACGTCGGGTCAGGCCGGTTCACGGGGGTGCGGCCTACCACGACGGCAGTCCGTAGTACCGGGCCAGGGCCCGCGGGAGGTCGAGGAGGGTGTCGGGGTCGGTCTCCGCCAGGACCGATCCCAACGCCTCTTCGTTCACCCTTCGCCGGCGGTGAGGACCTCGTGCGCGAGTGCCACCAGGTGCGGGATCGCCGGGTGCCCCGGGCCCTCGCGCCAGGCGAGGAACACGGGAACGGTCGGCGCGTCCGCGAGCGGGCGGTAGACCAGCGACGGGTGTATGTGGTTGCTCGGGGTGGCCGAGGTGGTGACGCCCACGGCGCGGCCCGCGGCGATGGCCATGAGCCACTCGTCGGTGTTGGTCACCTCGATGGTCGCGGCGGGCCGGTCGGTCGCCGGCCACAGGTCCGGCGTCGTAGTGCCGGAGACGGTGTTGAGGGCGATGGGGTGGGCGACGAGGTCCGCCAGGGTGACCTGCGGGAGAGCCGCCAGCGGACTGTCCGTGGGCATGACCACCACCCGCCGCTCCGACAGCAGCAGCTCCGTGCGCAGTCCGGCCGGGGTGACCGCGCCGCGCAGCAGGGCCGCGTCGACCTTGCCCTGCGTGAGGCCCGCCGTAGGGTCGTCGATGCGCAGCAGCTCCAGCGGGGTGTCGGGGTGCCGCTCGTCCCACCGGCGCAGCAGCGGGACGGTGTGGTCGCCGAGCGCGGCCCAGGTGTGGCCCAGGCGCAGCGGCCAGTTCCTCAGCCCTCCGGGGTCGAGGGCGGTCTCGACGGCGGCTACGGCGGCGCCGGCCTTGTCGCGGAAGGTCCGGCCTTCGGCGGTCAGTTCGAGGTGGTGCGTGGAGCGGTCGACGAGGCGCGCCCCGAGGTGGTCCTCCAGTTGGCGCAGGGTACGGGAGAGCGCGGGCTGGCTCAGGTGCAGGCGGGCGGCGGCGCGGGTGACGTTGCCCTCTTCGGCGATGGCGAGGAAGGCACGCAGGTGCCGCAGCTCGATGGTCATGCGTCAGGAGCATAACCGTGAGGTACTCGGCATTTCACGCGGCGCGGCCGATTTCCTAGCGTGAAGGTCATGACATCCACGGTGCACGACTCGACCGCGACGACGGCCGCCCCCGTCGTCCTGCGCCACGCCGCGGGGCGCGGCACCCTCGGCGGCGTCGGCCTGGTGCTGGCCGGGGCCGTGTCCGTCCAGTTCGGATCGGCCTTCGCCGCCCTGCTGTTCCCCCGGGCCGGGGCGCTCGGCACGGTCGCCCTGCGCGTGACGTTCGCCGCGTTGCTGCTGCTGGCCGTCGCCCGGCCGCGGCTGCGCGGGTACACGCGCGCCGACTGGGCGGTGGCGGGCGGCTTCGGCCTGGCTCTCGGCGGCATGAACGTCCTCTTCTACCAGGCGATCGACCGTATCCCGCTGGGCGCGGCGGTCACCCTGGAGGTGCTCGGTCCGCTGCTGCTGTCGGTGGTCGCGGCCCGCCGCGCCGCCAGCCTGCTGTGGGCCGCTCTCGCGCTGGCCGGCGTGTACGTCCTGGGCAGCGGCGATTTCCACCGGCTCGACGTCGCGGGTGTGTGCTTCGCGCTGGGTGCGGGGGTGATGCTGGCGGCGTACATCGTCTTCAACGCCCGTGCGGGCGCCCGCTTTCCGCGGCTGGACGGGCTGGCGGTCGCGATGTCCGTCGCCGCACTGGTCAGCCTGCCGCTGGGCATCGGCGCATCGGGCGCGACCCTGCTGGAACCGCAGGTGCTCGGGCTGGGCCTGGCCATCGCGGTCATGAGCTCGGGCGTGCCCCACACCCTGGAGCTGCTGGCGCTGCGCCGGCTGCCCGCGGCGACGTTCGCGGTGCTGACGTGCCTGGCGCCCGCCTTCGCCGCACTGGCGGGCTACCTGGTGCTGGACCAGGGGCTGTCGCTGCCGCAGTGTGCGGGCATCGCGATGGTGGCCGCGGCGAGCGCCGGCGCGGTGCGTACTGGCCGGCGCTGAGCTGGCCGGCCACCCCCGCGGGGTGGCCGGCCGACTCGTCGGGGACAGGGCCCCCTAGCGGTCCATGGAGAGCCGGACGAGCTCGGCGAAGGATCCTTGCGTGCGGATCAGTTCCTCGTACGTCCCCTGCTCGGCGATCCGGCCCCGCTCCAGGACGATGATGCGGTCGGCGAGCCGGCAGTTCTCCATGCGGTGCGTGACGATCACGGTGATCCGTTCCGCCTTCATGTCGCGCAGGCCGGAGAAGACCATGTGCTCGCCCCTCGGGTCCATGGCGGACGTCGGCTCGTCCATGACGAGGAGCGCCGGACGGCGGTGGAACGCCCTGCCGCAGGCGAGGCGTTGCCACTGGCCGCCGGACGGTTCGTGTCCGCCCCAGAGGGACCGGGCCAGGAGTGTGTCCAGGCCGTCGGGGAACTCCTCGACGGCCTCTTTCATGCCGACGGCGTGCAGGGCGTCCCAGACGGCTTCCTCTCCGCGCGGGTCGGGCTGGCCGAGGGTGATGTTCTCGCGCGCGGAGAAGGGCCAGTAGCCGTAGGACTGGGTGACGAGGCCGACGTGGGTCCAGGCGGTCCGCTGGTCGGCGTCGGAGGTCGGCACGCCGTCCCAGGACACCGTGCCGGCCGTCGGGGTGGTGAGCGCGGTGAGGAGCCGGATGAAGGTGGACTTCCCGGCGCCGTTCTCGCCGACGAGCGCGATGACCTCGCCACGGTTCAGGGTGAGGTCGACCGGTCCGAGCGCGGGGGTGTCCTTGCCCGGATAGGTGTAGGCGGCCGCCTCCAGCCGGATCTTCTCCGGGGCCTCCATGGCCTGCGGGCCCCGGGCTCCGGACTGCTCGGCGGCCTGCGCGATGAAAGTGGCGTAGTCGCCGAGGTAGAGGGCGTGCTGGAACATGGCCGCGCCGTAGACGACCAGGCTGGACAGGGCCGCGGTCGAGATCCGCATGGCGACGATGGCGGTACCGGCGGCGCCGATGGCCATGTATCCGCCGGCCACGAGTCCGCCCAGGGACATCCAGGTCAGGACGACGAACAGCCCGGACGCGCCGGCGGCGATCAGGTAGACGGTCAGGTAGCGGGGGGCCGAACCGACCATCCTGGAGTCGATGCGCTCGCAGACGGCGGCGTACCAGTGGTGGGCGTACGGCCGCATGCTGTTGCCCCGCAGCTCGTCCGCGAGCTTGGGCGTGGTGAGGTGCCAGCGCATCATGTGGCGGATGTTGCGGGACGCGACGGTCTCGTTGTGGAGGGTGTAGTCGAGGCGGGCGGCGTAGACCGAGCCCAGGCCCCGGGGAACGACCGACAGCAGCAGGAGCGGCAGCAGGACCGGATGGACCACCGACAGCACCGAGGCGACGGCGATCATGTCGATGAGTCCGCCGGTGAAGCCGAGGGCGTCCTGCAGGAGCATGGAGGAACGCGCGGACCCGGTCTCCGCCGCCTCGGAGCGCTCGGTGAAGTCGGGAGCGTCGTAGGAGGCGAGCTCCACGTCCATGTGGGCGTCGACCATCGCGAGGTCGGCGATGGTCGACATGCCCGGGGTGAGACGGCGCGCGGCACTTCCGGAGGCGATGGAGGCGAGTGCGCCGAGGGCGGTCATCGCGGCCGCGGCCGCCAGCGGCCAGGCGGCGGCCGCGATGCGCTGCTCGACGGTGCCGCCGGTGAGGAGCGGGCCCATGGCCCTGGAGACGGCGGTGAGGGCCGCGGCCGTACAGATCCCGCCGACGACCTGGGCTCCGACGAGCCAGATGAAGGCCGTACGGTTCACCGCCCAGGCGAGGCGGCCGGTCCGGGCGAGGGCGGACGGCACCCGGCGGGCCATCTGCACGAGCGACAGCCGCTCCATGGCCTTGCTGTGCTGCCCCCACTTGAACGTGAACTCCGGCGGGGCGGGATTCGGATTCTCGGCCTTCTCGGCCTGTGTCCGGGACATGCGCCTCTCCTCCAACTCGTGGGTTGTGAACGCCAGTTCAACGCCGGTTCAACACCGGGTTCGCCGTAGCCCTGCGGGCATGGCGAGGAAGCCCGACCCAGGCTGAGGGAAGGGCGAACGCGGCGTTCGGGGAACCGGAAGCAGCGAGTACACAGCAGCCCGCGGACCGGAGCAGCCGGATCTGGCCGACCTGTCGGCGCCGGCGGCCCCGGCCTGGCGGCTGATCGCGTCGGTCCCCGCCCGCGTTCCCGGGCTCCCGGCTCGGGCAGGTTGGCCGGAACCCGCCGCCGGACGGAGTCACCACGCCCAAAGCACTTGCGGCCGCGGCCGCACGGGACCCTCCGCGCGACCCGGCGGCCGGCGCCCCGGGAGTCGGCCCCCGCGGGCGGCGGCGCGCGTGACCAGCCCCGTTGTTCGCGCGGGCGGCCGCCGCGCGGCGCTTTCACCGGCTCCCGCACGGCCGGCCGCTCCCCGTACCGACCCGCTCGAACCGAACGGAACCGCACACGCGGCTACGGGCCACGTACGGGAGAAACCGGTGTCGGGCGACCCCGGAAAGGGCACACTGTGCCTACCGTTCTGCGTGCCGAATCACCTACGCACCGGGACGCCGTGCCGTGAAGCCGCCACCCGGGGGGAGACCAAGGCGTGCGTTCCGCAGCCGAGTTGTCCGGTACCGCCATCACCGCATCCATCGACCTCGCGATCGGCTGCCTGCGCCAGAACTTCCGTACGGCTCCGGACGCCGCCGCCGGCTGGTACCACTACCTCGACGATCCGAACCCGGGCATCACCGCCTCCGCGGTGGGCCTGTTCACCTTCGGCCTCGCGGGCGGCCGCTTCGAGCGCTCCTCCGAGGTGGTGGGCTACCTCACCGCCCAGCAGCGCCTGACCCCCGACGGCGGCGCCGGCGGCTGGCCCGTGCGTACGACCAACGGCTTCCCCATCGGCGAGGCCACGGCCTGGGTGGTACGGGCGCTCAGCCAGCCGGGCACCGCCCTCCTCGCCGGGGACTCCCTGCGCCTGGGCGTCGAATGGCTGCGGGCCAACCAGAACGTGGACTTCGGCTGGGGCTCGTACCGCGGCCAACCCTCCCGCGTCTTCCACACCGCGCTGAACATGCTCGCCCTCCACGAGTCCGGCGCGGGCGGCGAAGCCCTGGCCAACGCGCAGCGCTGGCTGATCGACGTACAGAACGCGCAGACCCCGGGCTGGGGACCGCTGCCCGGGGCGCAGCCGACGGTGGTGCACACGAGCATGGCACTGATGGCGCTCGCCCGGATCCCCGGGGCGCTGAGCACCAACACCATGCGCCAGACGGCGGAATGGCTGCTGGACCGGATCGAGCCCGGGGTGCACGTCGAGCGCAGCACGACGGTCGAGGAGTACGACGTCCCGTTCACGGACGGCGGCGCTCCTGCCGTGTTCCAGAACTCCCTCCCGCACTTCGCCGGGCCGCTCGCCCTGTCCGCGATCTTCTCCACCGGTGTGGTGGACCCGCTCCAGCCCAAGCTCTTCCAGGCGGTCGCCGGCATCATCGACAGCCAACTGGACGGCGGACACTGGGAGTTGCCCCGCAGTCCCATGCGCCCCTCGGTATGGGCGCTGTGGCCCTTCGTCTCGGCACTGTCCTCGGCGCGCACGGCGGTCCTGTCCACCCCCCGGAGCAAGGCGTCCCTGCTCTATCCGGGGTGCGCGATCGTGCAGAGCGAGGACCAGGCCCAGGACCTGACGCGCAGACTCCTGATCCAGAACGCGTTCTTCGACTGGCTGCGGAGCAAGTGGCTCACCCTGGTGCTCTGGGCGATCGCCCTCATCACCACCGGCATCCCGATCGCCCTCCTGGCGACAGGGCGGTTTTCGGTCAACGACTTCCTGACCGCGCTGATCCTGCCTGCGCTGCTGATGGTGCTCCAGTACGTATGGGAGCGGCGCCCGGCGACCCGGACGGGGGGCTCACCGTGACCGCTACCTTCCCCACCCCCGTCCCCGCCCCTGTCCCTGTGCCGGTCGTCCTTCCGCCGCCCGAGGTGTGCGAGATGTGCGAGGAGGTCCGGCTGTCCGGGTCCTTCGCCACGGGCGTCGTCACTTCGGGGGCACGGGGAAGCCCACCCGGGGCCGGGGCCGGGCCCGGTTTCGGCTTCTCCCGGCTCGTCGCCCGGACCAGGGCCGTCGATGTCCTGTCCGGTCTGGGTTCGCTGCTGCCGGGCTACGTACTGGTGGTGCCGCGGCGGCACACGACGAGCCTCGGCGAGCTGCCGCCGGCCGATCTGGCCGAGGCGTTCTCCGTCGGCTGGTGTTTCGCCGATCGCATCGAGCGCGAATTCGGCCACCCGGTGGTACTGGTGGAACACGGATCATCAGGGGCCGCGGACGCGATCGGGGCCACGACCTCGGGCGCATCCGGGACCGCCGCAATCCAGCACCGAACCGGAGGGTCATGCATCACACATTCGCACCTCCACATCTTCCCTCTTTCGGATGCGGCCCATTCGCCGCTGTTCGCCGCACCCGGAAGTCGGAAGATCTCCGGCCTGTCGAGGCTGGTTGACACCGCACACCGTAAGAAGAACTACTACTTCTGCACATGGAAACGCGACGAGGGGTACCTGTTGTCCGATCCCGATCTGCCCTCCCAGTACGCACGGCGCGTATGGGCGGGAACATTAGACGCGCCGGACGTGTGGGACTGGGCCGCGTTCCCCTTCCTCGCCAACTGCCAGGACACCACCAACCGGCTGCGTGACCCGGACGAGTCCGATACTGACCGCCAAATGCGTGAAACTCTGCTCGCTTACGGAGTGGCCGCCCGCACCTACGCCGCCCTCACCCGGCAGTTCACCGCCGGCTCGACCCTGCCCCACGAGATCGCCGATCTGGCGCGCACCACCCGGGGAGTCGTCCTCGACGCCGGCGCGGGCGCGGGACGCGACGCGCTGTGCTTCGCCGCGAACGGCCGCCGGGTCATCGCACTCGACGCCTGCCTGCCCCTGCTGACCATGACCCCCGAGGAACCCGAGGTCCAACGGGTCACCGGTGACGTACGGTCCCTCCCGCTCTCGACCGCGTCAGTGGGCGCGGTGTGGTGCTCCGCGGTGCTGCTGCACCTGCCGCCGGCCGAACTCCTGCGTGCGCTACGGGAGTTCCACCGGGTACTGGAGAGCCGTGGCGCCGTGCAGGTCTCGGTCAAGGAGGGCGACGGGCACGCTTCCCTGCCCATGGGCGGCGAGAACCCGTACCGCCGCCACTTCTTCTTCTACCGGCACGGCGATCTGATCCCACTGGCCCGCCAGGCCGGGTTCGACGTACAGCACACCTGGACCGAGGAGGAACGGGACTCCTCCGACGAGGTGCAGCGCTGGATCAAACTGAGGCTCCGCAGGACGACATGACCGACCCGCACGACATGACCGACTCGCGCCACGAGCACCCCCGCTCCCCACACCTCCATCTGCACCTCGAACCGGAGGAGCGCAAACGGCGCGAACTGGGCCTTGCGCTACGGGACTTCGGCTCGCGTGACCGCTTCTTCGAGGCGCACCGCACGGACCGCCCCGACCGCTCCCGGATCCTGCCGGGCGACCTCCGGCGGTTCCTCCGCGACGTGCACCTCGAACAGCGGCTCCAGGGCGCCGACTACGTGGAACTCCGGCTCTCACCACGCCGGTTCCTCGTCGACGGGATGACCTGGCAGGACTTCACCGACACCGCGCAGAACGTCCTGGGCCCGCTGCGCGATCCCCTGGTCACCGCGGTCCTGCTCGTCAACCGCAACAGCTCGGACACCTTCACGGCCGAGCTCACGGACCGCGTCGGCTGCCTCCCCCCGGTGTTCGTGGGCATCGACATCGCCGGGGACGAGCTCACCCACCCCGATGTACGGTCCTTCGTACCGCTCGCCCGGGCCGCGGCCGATGCGGGGCTGGGCTGCACGGTCCACGCGGGCGAGTTCGGCCCGGCCGAGCACATCTGGCGCGCCCTGGACCAGCTGGGCGCCCGGCGCATCGGCCACGGGCTCTCCTGCGCCTCCAGCCCCGCGCTGCTGCGCCGGATGGCCCGCGACTCGATCCTGACCGAGGTGTCCCTGACGTCGAACCTGGCCCTGGGCGCCGTCCCGACGCCCTGCGCCCATCCGCTGCCCGCCCTGTTGGCGGCCGGAGTGCCGGTCTCCCTCAATGCGGACGTCCCGCTCCACACCGGCCGGACCCTCGGCCACGAACTGGCCCTGGCCGCCACCCTCCTCGAAACGACCCCGACGGAGATCTGCGCCCTCCAGTCCCGGGCCGCCGCCTTCCGCTTCGGCCACCACCCCTGACCGGCCACCGCGCCGGGGGGCGCTACTCCTGCTCGTCGGCTCCTGCCTGCGACCACGACATGACCCGCCTCGGCCCCACGGGCATCAGCAGGCCCGCGAAGATCCCCTGGACCGCCAGCAGGACGACGATGAGCGAGGGCCAGGCGAACATCGCGAAGAGCATCACGGGCACGACGGTCAGCGTCCCGACGAGCAGCCGGACCTCGGCCGACTCGGTCCGCGTGTTCCGCCGGCGCGAGAGGCACACCAGCACCAGCAGCGTGAGCCCGCCGACCGTCGCGAACATGCCGGGCGCGAGCTCCCAGTACGCGAGGACCGTCTCCCCGTACGGCAGGGTGTCATCGAAGCCGTCGCTGCCCGGATCGTCGAGTCCGGGACTGGTCAGCGTCACCACGGTCCAGCCGGCCGCGAACAGCGCCGTGTAGCGCACGACGCAAGCCGCCATCCAGCGCCACCACCCCCAGGGCTCCCGCCGATCCACCACTGTCCACCTCATGCCGCGCAGCTGACCCGTAATGGGTCGGAATCGGACAGGTTACGCGTTCCCGCATGCCAGCACCGAAACCCGCCGATCCCTCGCGGGGGCGAGGCGGTCTACTGGGGCCATGACGGAGCAAGCGGGGGACGCGCAACCGCACCGGGGCTCGCACCGGCTGGTGGGCGTGATCGTCCCGATCTGGCACCTGGACAACTTCCGCGTGCGGGGCATCCACAGCCCGACCGTACTGCGACGCCTGGACGACGGCGTCTCGCGCGGCGTGTGGGAGACCGCCGAGGCGGCCGGGGAGTGGGCGGCGGCCTTGCGGGAGCTACGGTTTCACGCGTGACAGAGGTGACAGACACGCACCCCGGTACCGTGGCGCTTCTCGCCGCCGTGCCCGGCCTCGCCCCGTACGCCCGCAGGGCCGCGCTGTTGCGCCCCCGGGCGGGCACGCCGTCCGTACGCGACAGCCATGTCGGCGGGCCGATGCTGTGGCCCGCCGAGGAGGAGTGGCCCGTGTGCCGGGGGCCGCACCTGACCGAGGTGCGGGAGAAGCTCTCCGACGCCGACCGGGAAGCCCTCCAGCGGATCGACCGCGACATGCGCGCCCGGCGCGCCGGGAAGCCGCACTCCGCGTACGAGCTGACCGAGGAGGAGGCCGGGCTCAGTTCCCGGATCATGAACGGCGCCGGGTCGCTCGACATGATCACGTGGGAGCTGTGCCGCTGGGTGCCGGTCCCGGCCGACCCCGGGGTGCCGCTGGTGGGAGTGCTCCAGCTGCGCGCGCAGGACGTACCGGCGGCCGACTGGCCCGAGGGGTCGGACGTACTGCAAGTGCTGTGGTGCCCCCGGCCGCACCCCGAGCTGCCCGGCCGGTCGGCGCACTGGGGGCCGGCCGCCGAGGTGTACCGCCGCTCGGCGGCGTCGGTCGCGGCCGTGCAGGCACCCCCCGTACCGGTCGGCGCCTCGGACCGCTACCTGCCGCAGGCATGCGTCCTGGATCCGGCCGACGTGACCGACCTCCCGGACCCGGAGGAACTGCCCAAGGAGCTCGCCGCGCTGGCCGACGCCTGGGCGGAGGCACACGGCACCGAGTACCACCGCGGCCTCGCGTGCCACGACGGGTGGAAGTCCGGCGGCTGGCCGAGCTGGCACTCGACGGACCCGGAACCGCTCGACTGCTCCTGCGGCGCCCGGACCCGGCTGTCCCTCACCATGGGCAGCGGCCAGGACCCGGACCTGGACCTCGGCTCGTTCGGTGAACTCCGCATCTTCACCTGCCCCGAGGACCCGTCACACCCGCTCCTCCTGAACCTGCAATAGCCGCCCGGCTCACCCTCCGGCGCCGGGGCGGCGCAACGGCCTGACCCGGTTGCCGGTGGCGCCGTAAGGTGCGCAGTAGCGATCACCGATGACGGGAGCGGGTGCCATGGGGGGCGAACGTCGGCGGCGGGGACAGATCGTGGGGTACTGGCGGGCGGTTGAGCTGTTCAGCCCGCAGAAGGTGCCCGGGGTCTGCGTCAAGGAGCGCGTCTACGCCGTCGAGCCGGACCGGCCCATGCCCTGGGAGGCCGGGCATCCGCTGCGCTCCGAACCCCTGGAGCCCGGGTACGGGTGGCAACACGTCGTGTACGGCGGCGCGTACTCCCTCGGTGCGGTACGTGACACCCTGCTCGACGTCTTCGGCGAGAGCGGCGAGGACCACGACGGCCGGATGGACGGCGAGAGCGCGCTGTTCGCGCTGACCGTCACGGACGAGGGCCGGCTGGTGCTGGACTCCCCCGTCTTCTCCTCCTGCGCCTGGGCCACCGGCCGCGCGGTGACGCCCGGTCCCGGCAGCCCGGGCTGGCTCGACGGGTTCGAGGAGGAGGCCGGGGCGTGGGGCCTGCGGGCCGGGGCGCTCGGGGAGCCCGTCGAGGCCCCGGCGGGCGAATCCGGGGCCGATGCCGGTATCGATACGGGTACGGGTGACGGCGAGGACTCCCCCGTCGGCGCCGGAGTGGTCACGGCCAAGCAGTTACTGGAGTTCACCGGCACCCTCGCCCTCGCCTGGGGCGTCTCCGTCGCCCTGGCCCCGGCCGGCGTACGCGTCCGCAGCACCCCCGTGCGCCTGGACCACCCCGGCGGCGCCGACCAGCAGGACTTCCTCAACAGTTTCATCGCCGCGGACCTCGACCGCGTGGCCCGCGAGCTCGCGCAGCGCGACCCCGGCCCGGCCCTGGCCGCCTACCTCACCCCCGACGCCGCCTTCGACAAGGCCCGCCGCGTCGACCTGCGCCTGCACCCCGCGGCCGCGCTCGACGGCGTGGCCCCCGCCCGCACCCCGGCGGGCCGCTGGCCGGCCGACCCCGGGCATCCGCTCGCACTGAGCCAGCAGTTCGCCGTCAACGCCATCCACGCGGAGCTCGCCCCGGCCGCAGGGATCTTCGCCGTCAACGGTCCCCCGGGCACCGGCAAGACCACCATGCTGCGCGACTGCTTCGCCTCCGCCGTGGTCGAGCGGGCCCGCCGCCTGGCCGCACTCCGGCTGCCCTCCCAGGCGTTCGCCGAGCAGGGCCCGTACGTGTGGAAGAGCGGCGACTACACCCGTACGGTGACGCCGCTGCGGCCGGAGTTCACCGGCTTCGAGATCGTCGTCGCCTCCACCAACAACGGTGCGGTGGAGAACATCTCCACCGAGATCCCCGCCCGCGCCGCACTCGGCGAGCAGTGGCGCGAAGACGCCGACTACTTCGCCGAGCAGGCCACCCGCCTCCTCAAGGGCGACCCCGCCTGGGGCGCGGTCGCGGCCCGGCTGGGCAGCAAGAAGAACCGCCTGGAGTTCGTCAACCGCTTCTGGCACGGCAAGTACCGCCGGACCGACGCCGACGCCCCGCCCCCGCCGCCCGTCCCGCCGCAGGCGGACGGCCGCGGCGACGGCGCCCGGCGCCGCGGCCGCAATGGCTGGATCGACAGCGGCAGCGGGCTCTCCCACCTCCTGCGCCAGTGGCGCGACACCCCGCAGACCGGCGTGTGGCGCGAGTCCAAGCTGCGGTTCGAGGCCGCGCTGGCCAAGGTCGAGCGGCTACGCGAGGAGCGGACGCGTGCCGCGGGGGCCCATGCCGACCGGTTCGCGGCGTACGAGGCCCTGCGCCGGGCTCAGGGCGCCGTGGGGCACGACGCTCCGGCCCTGGCCCGCGCCCGCCTCGGGCTCCCGCCCGCCGAGGCCGTACTGGCGCGGGCCCGGCAGGCCCTGGCCGAGGCCGAGCGGGCGCTCGAAGCGCACCAGGCCCGCCGCCCGGGCTTCACGGTCAGCCTCTTCACCCTGGGCCGCGCCGCCCGCGACTGGCACGCGGACGAAGCCCAGGCCGCGGGCGCGGTCTCCGCCGCGCGGCAGGCCCGGGACGCGGCGCAGGCGCAACTGGACGGCGTACGGGCGACCGTGGGCGCGGCCGAGGCGCGGCTGGCCGCCCGGCAGGAGGCGGCGGACGCGGCCCGCGCCCGGGCCGAGCAGGTGGAGCGGACCTTGGCTGCGGCTCGTACCCGCTGGGAGGGGTTCGTGCCGGAGGAGGGCTGGCTCACCGGCGGCGAGGGCAACGGCAGCGGCGGCGGCGACGCGGTGCGCGAGCGCTCGGCCCCGTGGTCCGACCCGGAGATCACGCGGGCCCGCAGCGAGCTGTTCCTCGCCGCCCTCGACCTGCACCGGGCCTTCCTGCGCTGCACGGCCCGCACCATGTACGCCAACCTGATGGCCGCCATGGACGCGGTCACCGGGGCGGTACCGCGGACGGTGCCCGAGGCGCACCTGCGGGCCGCGTGGCAGAGCCTGTTCCTGCTGGTCCCGGTCGTCTCGACCACCTTCGCCTCCCTCGACCGGGTCTTCGGGCGGCTCGGCGCCGAGTCGCTGGGCTGGCTGTTCGTGGACGAGGCCGGGCAGGCGACCCCGCAGATGGCGGTCGGCGGCATCTGGCGGGCCCGCCGTACGGTCGTCGTCGGCGACCCGCTCCAACTGGAGCCGGTCGTCCTGCTGCCGTGGACGGCGCAGCGGGCGCTGCGCGACGACTTCGGCGCCGCGGAGGAATGGGCGCCGGGGCGTACTTCGGTGCAGCAGCTCGCCGACCGTGCCAACCGCTACGGCACCCTGCTGCCCGCCGAGCTGCCCGACGGCGGTCACGAGGTGTGGGTCGGCTCGCCGCTGCGGGTGCACCGGCGGTGCGACGATCCGATGTTCTCCATCAGCAACGCCATCGCGTACGACGGCCTCATGGTCCAGGGCATCGACGCGGGAGCGCGCGATCCCTACGTCTACCGCCCGGCCAGCAGCTGGGTGAACGTCACCGGCGCGGAGGCGGACGGGCACTGGATCCCGGAGGAGGGCCGGGCGCTGCGGCGCGTACTGGAACGGCTGCGCGACGAAGGGGGCGTGGACCTCGACCGGGACGTGTTCGTCATCAGCCCGTTCCGCCAGGTCGTCGCCGGTGCGAAGCGGGCCTGCCGCGACCTGGTGCCGGCCGAGCGGGTCGGTACGGTGCACACGACCCAGGGCAAGGAGGCGGACGTCGTCATCCTGGTGCTGGGCACCGATCCGCGGCGCGCGGGCGCCCGGGCGTGGGCGGCCTCCCGCCCGAACCTCCTCAATGTCGCGGTCAGCCGCGCCAGACGCCGCCTGTTCGTCATCGGAAACCTCGACGCGTGGCGCGACCAGCGCCACTTCACCACGCTGGCTGACTCGCTCCCGTCTCACACGTGGCGCCCGCCGAACCAGGACGGGCCGGGGCGGTAAAAGCTGGGGCCGAAGCGTGACATAGCGTGCCCCCATGGATCAGGAGCACATATCCGGGGACGGCGAAAGCGCAGGCAGGCGGCGGTTCCTCGCCATCGCGACGGGCGCGGCCACGGCAGCCGGACTCGGTACGGTGGCCGGCTGCGCGGCCGGGGACAACGCCGGGGCCGCCGGCGCGAGCGGGGCGGGCGGGGCCGACCGGGCGGGCTCCGGCAAGAGCCCGAAGCCGTCCGCCTCGCCGGGCGAGAACGGGCCGGGCGGCTTCGACGTCAAGGCCGAGAACGCCCGCCCCGGGAACGCCGACTGGCAGGTGACCAAGGCCGGGGCGGCCCGCGCCGTCGAGGGCTTCGCGGACAGGGTCAGCGTGCTGCCCGGCGAGTCGTTCGGGCTGTACGTGTCCACCACCGCGCCCCGGTTCACGGTCTCCGCCTACCGGATGGGATGGTACGGCGGCGCCCGGGCCCGCCTGGTGTGGCGTTCCGAGGCGCTGCCGGGCGTGCGCCAGCCCGAGCACGGCGTGGACTCCGCGACCCGGACGGTCCGCACCCGCTGGGCCCGCAGCGCGACCGTCGAGACCAAGGACTGGCCCGAGGGCTGCTACCTGCTGCGGCTCGACGCGCAGGGCGCGGAGGGCCAGCGGTTCGTGCCGGTCACGGTCCGCTCGGCGGCCACGGCGGGACGTACCGTCGTGGTCAACGCGGTGGCCACCTGGCAGGCGTACAACCGGTGGGGCGGCTACGGCAGCTACGACGGCCCCGGCGGCGGCTACGCCTCGCGCTCGCTCGCCGTGACCTTCGACCGCCCCTACGAGTACGACGACGGCGCGGGCCTCTTCCTCGTGTACGAGGCGCCGCTGCTCGCGCTCGCCGAGCGCCTCGGCATACCCCTGGCGTACACGACCACCACCGACGTGGCCCGGGAGAAGCGGCTGCTGGAGGGGGCCGCGGCGGTGCTCTCGCTCGGCCACGACGAGTACTGGTCGCCCGAGCAGCGCGCCCACTTCACGGCGGCCCGCGACGCCGGGACCAACATCGCGATCCTGGGTGCGAACTGCTGCTACCGCCGCATCCGGCTGGAGCCCTCGGACCTGGGGCCCGACCGTACGCTGGTCTGCTACAAGTCCTCCTACGACCAGGACCCCGGTTTCAAACGCGGCCATCCGGCCACGGTCGACTTCCGCTCCCCGCCGGCCGCCGACCCGGAGAGCTCGCTGCTGGGCGTGATCTACGACGGCTACCCGGTGGACGCCCCGTACGTCGTGACGAACCCGGGCCACTGGCTGTTCGAGGGCACGGGGGCGAAGGCGGGCGACCGGTTCGCCCACCTGGTCGGTGTGGAGTACGACAAGGTCAACACCGGTTTCCCGACGCCCCGGCCGATCGAGATCCTGGCCCACTCCCCCGTGGTCTGCGAGGGCCGGCCCAGCCACCAGGACACGGCGTACTACACGGCGGCGAGCGGGGCCGGGGTCTTCGCGACGGGGACGATGCGGTGGGTGGAGGCCCTCGACGCGACGGGCGACGGCCGCAGCGGCGCCAACCACGGCTTGGACGCGCGGTCGGGGGCACTGACCACCCGGGTGACGGAGAACCTCCTACGGGTCTTCGCCGCGGGCCCGGCCGGCCGAACGCACCCGGCGCAGGACAACGTCAAGGCGGTGTACGGGGGTTCGTGATGGCGCGAATCCGGTGGACTCCACCCGGAAGGGATGTTTAGGATCACGTCACGGCATCGCGTGTCGGTCACCGACCGGGTGAGGCATGGAGGTGCCGTGACGTGCCTTTCGGAGGCATCCACATATGTCGGTACAGCTGAACCACACCATCATCCACTCCCGTGACAACCGGGAGTCCGCCGAGTTCCTGGCGCACATCCTCGGCCTCGAGGTCGGAGCCGAGTGGGGGCCGTTCGTCCCCGTCGAGACCGCCAACGGCGTCACCCTGGACTTCGCGACCGTTGCGGCCGAGTCCATCTCCGTGCAGCACTACGCGTTCCTCATCTCGGAAGCGGAGTTCGACGCTTCGTTCGAGAGGATCCGGGCGGCGGGAGTCCCGTACTTCGCCGATCCGCACGGCAAGCGCCCGGGCGAGATCAACCACAACGACGGCGGCCGCGGGGTCTACTTCCTGGATCCGGCCGGGCACGGGATGGAGATCATCACCCGCCCGTACGGCTACCAGCCGGACCCCGCCGAGTAGGGCCGGAGCCAGGCCATTCGGCTCGGATTGGCCTTGGTGGGGCGACAAGCGGCGTGGCTACCGTACCGGCATGCGAATCCACGTGGTCGACGCCTTCGCCGATCGTCCGTTCGCCGGGAACCCGGCGGGTGTCTGCCTCCTGCCCGCCGGGCAGTGGCCCGACGATGCCTGGATGCGGCAGGTCTCGGCCGAGCTGAACCACTCCGAAACCGCCTTCGCCCTCCCGCTGCCGGCTGCCGCCGAAGGTGAGGGCGGGGCCGGGGCCGACTGGGCCATCCGCTGGTTCACCCCGCTGGTCGAGTCCCGGCTGTGCGGTCATGCCACCTTGGCCACGGCGCACGTGCTGCGCACCGAGCGGGGGCTCCTGGGTACCGTGCGGTTCCACAGCCGACTGCACGGCGTACTCGTCACGCACCCCGACGGGGAAGGCGGCACCACTCTGGACCTTCCGGCCGCGCCCGTGGCCGAAGTGCCCGTTCCGGAGGGGCTGCACGCAGCCCTCGCGGCCAAGCCGACCGCCGCCTTCGGTACCGGCCCGCTCGGGGACCTCCTGGCGGTCCTGCCCGACGAGGCCGCCGTTCGCGACCTGACCCCCGATCCGCAAGCGCTGGCCGCCCTGACGCTCCGCGAGGACCTGCGCGGCGTCATCGTCACGGCCCCGGCGGCGCGCGAGGGGCTGGGGTACGAGTTCGTCTCCCGCTTCTTCGCGCCGGCCAGGGGCATCCCCGAGGACCCGGTAACGGGCAGCGCCCACACCGCGCTCGCCCCGTACTGGTCGGCGCGCCTGGGCCGCACCCGGCTCACCGGCCTCCAGGTGTCGGCCCGCACCGGCCTGGTCCGCACTGCCGTGCAGGGCGACCGCATCCACCTCACCGGCAACGCCGTCACGGTCCTACGGGGCACCCTGCGCGTCCCGTTCTGAGGTCGCAGGCGCGGTGTTCCGCGGCCCTGCCTCAGGCGGTGAGCTTGCGGACCAGGGCCACCAGGGCCGCCCGTTCGGCGTCCGGCCCGGCCTCCAGCGTTCCCGGCAGCAGGATCCGGGCCAGCTGCGGCATCGTGAACCAGACCGCGATCAGCGAGATCACCGCGTGCAGCAGCGCTCCGGCGGTCAGCTCGCCCGTGACGGCTCCCGCGCGCTGCGCATCGGCGATGGCCGCGAGCTTCTCGGCGTAGTGGTCGGTGCGTTCGCACTGGGCGGCGATCCGGTCGCCGCACTGCAGGCCCTCCCAGGCCTTCAGGCGCATGAAGTGCGGGTGGGCGCGGTGGTAGTCGAAGACCCGCCCCGCGTAGTCGGCGAGGTCGACCGGGAGCCCGGTGTCGATCGGGACGGCAGCCGCCATCTTCTCCAGCTCCGCCTCCAGTACGGCCATGAACAGCTTGTCCTTGCTGCCGAAGTACTGGTAGATCCGCTCCTTGTTGACGCCGGCCCGGGTGGCGACGCGGGCCACCCGGGCCCCCTCCGGCCCGAACTCGGCGAATTCCTCCACCGCCGCGTCGAGCAGGAGTTGTTTGGTGCGTGCTGTGTCCCAGGCCATGGATGCACTGTAGTGCCCCGCCGGGAATAACCAACCAGGTGTTTGGACTTTGGATCATGTGCGTGCAAGACTCCAACCACCCGGTTGGGGATTGCTCCCGCCGTGTCACACCGCTCTCAGGGGGAACACCATGTCCGCGAACGCGACTTCATCCGCTCCGTCGCCCGCCGCCGCTCCGGCCGGGCCGTCCGTGCACCGCCGCGCCTTCATCACCTGGCTGGCCGTCTACCCGACCATCACGCTCGCCCTCGCGCTGCTCGGCCCCGCCATGGGTGACCTGCCGCTCGTACTGCGCACGCTGATCCTCACCGCGATCGTCATCCCGGTCGTCGCCTACCTGTTGATCCCGGCCCTGATGAAGGCCAACGCCCGCCTCGGAACCCTCGGCCGCCGATCGGCCGGAGCATGACGCCGACGGGCGGCGCGCGTCCCGGAACTGGTCAGTTCCCCACTCGCGCCCCGTCCAGGGGAAGGTAGACGATGTTCGGCGCGCCGGTGTCCGGGTGGATCCCGATGCGCGCCCGGACGCCGTACACCTCGCCCAGCAACTCCTCCGTCAGGACCTCCTCCGGCGTCCCGCAGGCGGCCACCCGCCCGGCGGACAGCACGTACAGCCGGTCGCAGAAGGCGGCGGCGAGGTTGAGGTCGTGCAGGACGAGCAGTCCCGTCGCGGGCAGGGAGCGGACCAGGGCCAGGATCTCCAGCTGGTAGCGGATGTCCAGGTGGTTGGTCGGCTCGTCGAGGGCGAGCAGGCCCGGGTCCTGGACCAGGGCGCGGGCCACCAGGGCCCGCTGGCGCTCCCCGCCGGAGAGCTCGTCGAAGCGGCGCCCGGCGAGGGCGGCCGCGCCGACGGTCTCCAGCGCCCCGGCGACCTGGCGCGCGTCCTGCGGACCGTCCTGCTCCCAGAACCGCTTGTGCGGGCTGCGCCCCATCGCCACGACCTCGCGCACGGTCAGCCCGAAGGTGCCGCCCGCGTCCTGCGGCACGACCGCCACCCGGCGGGCGCGGTCCTTGACGCGCAGCACCGCCGCGTCCGCGCCGTCCAGCAGCACGCGGCCGGCCGTGGGCCGCAGCGCGCCGTAGACGCAGCGCAGCAGTGTGGTCTTGCCGCTGCCGTTGGGGCCGACCACTCCGACCGTCTCGCCGGGGCGGGCTACGAGGTCGACTCCGTGCAGCAGCGTGTGCCCGTCGGTCTCGTAACGCACGGCCTCGACCACGAGTTCCACCGGCCGCGATCCCGGATCCGCCGTCATCCGGCCACCCCCTCGGTACGGGTGGACCTGCGCAGCATCCACAGGAAGAACGGGCCGCCGACCAGCGCCGTGACCACGCCGACGGGGATCTCCTCGGGCGCCGCCGCGGTACGGGCGAGCAGGTCGGCCAGGGTCAGGAACACCGCCCCGCCCAGCGCGGCCACCGGCAGCAGCGCGCGGTGTCCGGCACCCACGACCATCCGGGCGGCGTGCGGAACCATCAGCCCCACGAAACCGATCGCCCCGCTGTAGGCCACCAGTACGCCGATGACGAGGGAGGTCAGGACGAAGACGGCCGCGCGGAACCGCCCGGTGTCCAGGCCCAGCGTCCGCGCGCCCTCCTCGCCCGCGAGCAGCAGGTCGAGCGGCCGGGCGAGGGCGACGAGCAGGCCGGTGCCGACGAGCAGCGCGGCCGCGGGCAGCGCCAGTTCGTCCCAGCGGGCCCCGCCCAGGCCTCCGAGGGTCCAGAACAGCACGCTGCGGACCTGGTCGGGGTGCGCGGCGAGCACGAGCACCAGGCTGGTGAGGGCGGACAGGACGTACTGGACGGCGACTCCGGCGAGGATCAGCCGGCCGGTGGTCATGGTGCCGCCGCGCCGGGCCATCGCGTAGACGGCGACGAGCGCGCCCATCGATCCGGCGAAGGCGGCCAGCGGCACGCCGACCCCGCCGGCGAATCCCGCGCCCGCGCCGAGGACGATGACCGCGACGGCTCCCGCCGAGGCCCCGGAGGAGGCCCCGAGCAGGAAGGGGTCGGCCAGCGGATTGCGCACCAGGGCCTGGAGCACGGTGCCCGCGACAGCCAGCCCCGCGCCGACGAAGACCCCGAGCAGGACCCGCGGCATGCGCACGTCCCACACGATGGAACCGAAGGCTCCGCCGCCCGGGCCGGGTCCGGCGAGCAGGATGTCGAGCACCCGGCCGGGCGCGATCCGCACCGGCCCGAGGGCCAGGCCCGCGACCGCGGACGCGGCCAGGGCGCAGCCGAGTACGAGGACGACGACCGGGGTACGGCGCCGCCTCACGCGGCGTCGGGGTGGAGCTGGCGGCCCAGGGACTCGACGGCGTCGGCGACGCGTACGCCGAGGACGGCCGAGGAGAGCGGGAGCACGACGAAGCGCTGGTTCTTGATCGCGGGAACCTGCGCCAGCGCCGGATCGTTCAACAGGCGCTGCTTCTTGGCTTCGACGGTGGTGCCGCCGTAGTCGTAGATGAGGACGATCTCGGGCCGCCGCTCGATGACCTTCTCCCACGACACGTCGCCGAAGGTGTCCTTGAGGTCGGCGAAGGTGTTCGTCCCGCCCGCCAGCGAGACGATCTGGTTCCCGATGCCGTCGCCTCCCGAGGTGAAGGCGGAGGCCTCGCCGGAGTCGTAGACGAAGACGGAGGGCTTGGCCCGGTCCTTCACACGCGCGGTGACGGCGTCGATGCGGCGCTGCTCGTCCTCGATGACCTTCGCGCCGCGCTCGGGCACGCCGAAGGTCCGTGCCACCTCGGTGATCTCGGTCTTGAGCTGTTCGAGACCGACCGGCCCTTCGGTGCAGTACTCCACACTGAGCCGCGAGTTGATGCCGGATCGGGCCAGTCCTTCGCGGTCGCGGCCCTGCGCCTTGTCGAAGGCGCTGGAGTAGCCGCCGTAGACGAAGTCGGGGTCGGCTCCGAGGAGGACCTCCTTGGAGGGGTACTCCTTGGCCAGCACCTTGATCTTGTCGTAGGCGGGCCGGTAGGCGGGCAGTACGGCGTCGTCCAGGTAGGCGGTCCCGGCGATCCGCTCCTCCAGCCCGAGGGCGAGGAGGATCTCGGTCGCGTGCTGGTTCATGGCGACGGCCCGTCGGGGCGGGGCCTGATAGGTGCTGCTGACCCCGCAGTTCGTGACGGTGTACGGGAATCCCGGCGCAGCGGCGGCCCCTGCCGCCGGGTCTCCCCCATCCGGGGAACCACCGCAAGCGGCCAGGGGTATCAGAAGTGAAACCGGCACAAATGCCCGCAGGAGTGCGCGAGAACGCGACATGGCGAAGCCTCTCCGGGGGATCCGCGTCCCCTGGTCGAAGTGAAGAGGCGGTGCGTCAGTGTCTGACTCCCAGATCCCTCGGGCGGGCTCCGGTCACAGTGGCGGGACCGCACCGGATTCGCACCGGTTTCCTGTCCTGCACCGCCTGGGTAACGCGGCCCAGTCTGCCAGACGCCCGGCGGCGGGCACCTCGGCGGTGAGGTGGGGGAACGACGAACGCCCAGGTGCGAGGGGTCTCGCGCCTGGGCGTTCGTTCACAACGGGGCCGTAGTACGGCGTTGCAGGGGCGGCAGGATTCGAACCTGCGGCCTTCGGTTTTGGAGACCGGCGCTCTGACCAGCTGAGCTACACCCCTTCGGCGAGACCAACCATGACACGGCAGGCGCCGAAGATCCACTGAATTCGGGGATCAACTCACGGGAATTTCGCGGCTCGTGCGGGCGCCGGCGGATCGGAGCCAGGCGATGAGGGGGCCATCGTCGCTGGTCAGAGCGATATCCAGGGGGGTCAGGTCGCCGTAGCCGATCCAGTTGATGTCCGCTCCTTGAGACAACAGGTATTGGGCAGTGGACAGTCGGCCCCCGTGGCAGGCACCCCAGAAGGCGCTGGTGACGTCCTCCCGGGACGCCCCGGCGGCGAGGAACTCCTCCACCCGGTCCAGGAGTCCGAGGGCCGCGGCGTCCTGGAGGTCGACACGGGCGCCGTGGTCGAGGAGGCGGCGCGCGGCGCGCCACTGGCCGAATCCGGTCGCGTCGGCCAGCGGGGTGCCGCCGCCGAGGAGGGCGCCCGGGGCCTCGATGTCCGCGCCCACCGCGATGAGCGCGTCGACGGCGGCCACGTCGTCATTGCTCGCGGCCCAGTGCAGTGGGGTTTCCGCGTGCGAACCGACGAACCGGGCTCCGGGATCCGCCCCGGCGGCCACCAGGGCGTGGATCACCTCCGTGGTCTGCGGGTAGTGCCCGGGCCAGTCGGTGGCGATGTGCAGCAGGCTGCGCTCCCCGGCGGCCGCGCCCCGCCGGACGATGCGGCAGGTCGCGAGCCCGGGGTTCGCGTCCAGGAGCCGACGCAGCTCCGACAGGTCGCCGGCGCGGATCGCTGCCGAGACGGAGACGGCGAGCGGGTCGCCGGATTCGAGGGAGAGCATGGGGATCAGGCTACGAGGGCGCACGCCGCTCCGGCCGGTGGCGGGACCGGGGGACGCGGAGGATCGTGGGCGGGGTGATCCGTCGAGCGGCAGCTTCCGCCGTGCGCCGAGAGGAGCGCGCCGCCGGGGCGCGGCCCCGCGTCCGGGTGCGGGCGGCGCGGCTCGCGGCGGCGATCCTGCTCGCGCCCGCCCTGCTGGGCGCGGCCGGCGCCTCCGGCGAGACCATCTCGCTCTCCGGCGACGGGCCGGGCGAGCGGCTCGACGTCACGCTCACCCGGGTGGTGGACCCGGCGACCCCGACGGACCCGGCCGACCCGGCGATCCCGGCCGACCCGGCGATCCCCGCCGAGCCGACGGAGCCCGCCGGCCCAGCCGACCCGACCGCCCCCGCGCCCGCGCCCGCGCCCGCGCCCGGCAGCGCCGATCGCCTGGTCTCCGTGGAGTTCCGCCTGGAGAACACCGGGACCGCCGTGTACGAGGACTCCCCAGCCGCCGCCGCGCACCTGCTGGACACGTACGGCCACCGGTACACCGGCGCCGGCATCTCGACGCAGGCGGGTGCGGCCTTCCCCGACACCGTCACCCTCGACCCCGGCGGCACGGCGCTCGGCTTCGCCACCTTCCGGCTGCCGAAGGACGCCCCGCTCGCCGCGGTGCAGTTCGCTCTGAACGGCGGCCTCGCCGACGACGTCGGCCACTGGAGCCTGTCCTGAAGCAGCCGGACCCGCCCTCTTGACCCACTCTGGTCCAGACCAATAGTTTCCGCATGCACAGCGCACGCACAGCACGGCTCAGGAGCACCACTCCCCCGCGTCCGTAAAGGAAGCCCATGCGCCGCAGCATGCTCGGCAGGCTGGCCGTCGCCGCCTGCTCCCTCTCCCTGCTCACCGCCTTCGCGCCCGCCTCCTCCGCCCACGGCGACGGCGACGGCGCCCGCGGCGGCTCCCCGTACAAAAGGGTCGGCTACTTCACCCAATGGGGGGTCTACGGACGGGACTTCCAGGTCCAGGACCTGGAGGCCAACGGCAGCGCCGGCAAGCTCACCCACATCAACTACGCCTTCGGCAATATCAGCCCGGACGGAAAGTGCTTCACCGGCAACGTGCCCGGCGAGGCCGACGCCTGGGCCGACTACGTCCGCCCGCTCGACGCGGAGAACTCCGTGGACGGCGTCGCCGACGACTGGCAGCAGCCCCTCGCCGGCAACTTCAACCAGCTGCGCGAGCTCAAGGCCAAGCACCCGGGCCTCAAGGTCCTGCTCTCGCTGGGCGGTTGGAGCTGGTCCACGCACTTCTCGGACGCCGCGCTGACCCCGGCCTCCCGCAAGGCCCTCGTGGAGTCCTGCATCGACCTCTACATCAAGGGGAACCTGCCGCAGGACGGCACCCGCGGCGGCGCGGGCGCGGCCGCCGGCGTCTTCGACGGGATCGACCTCGACTGGGAGTGGCCCGGATCGGCCGGTGACACCGACACCACCTACCGCCCGGAGGACAAGCGCAACTTCGCCGAGCTGGTCAAGGAGTTCCGCACCCAGCTGGACGCGTACGCCCAGAGCCAGCGCAAGCGGACGAAGTACGAGCTGACGGCCTTCGTCCCGACCGCGCCGGCCAAGATCGACGCGGGCTTCGACGTCCGCCGGATCATGCGCGACCTCGACTTCGTGACCCTCCAGGGCTACGACTTCCACGTCTCGGGCGAGAAGACGACGGCCCAGCAGTCCGCCCTGTACGCCCGCGGCGACTTCAGCGTGGACGGAACGGTCGACGCCTGGCAGCGGCGCGGCGCGCCCGCGCGCAAGCTGGTGATGGGCATGCCGTTCTACGGACAGGGCTGGACCGGCGTGAGCGGCGGCGGGGACGGCATGGGACAGCCGGCCACCGGCCCGGCGCCGGCCACCTGGTCGGCCGGGTACGAGGACTACAAAGCGCTGAAGGAACTGGCCGGTTCGGGGACGTACAAGGTCTACCGCGACCGGCGCGGCGGCCACGCCTGGCTGTTCGACGGCAGCACGCTGTGGACGTACGACGACCCGCAGGTGCTGCGCACCAAGACCCGGTACATCCGCGAGCACGGCCTGGGCGGCGCCATGTTCTGGTCCCTGGACGCCGACACCGCCGACGGCGAGCTGATGACGGCCGTCGACCAGGGTCTGCGGGGGTAGTAGGACGTCTGGGTGCCCAGGTCCCCTGACAGCGCCGCCGGGCCGCGGAAGCGTCCGGTCCGGCGGCGCGCCAGGCCGCGCCCTCCCCGCGCGGCGGGCCCGGTTACCCTCACCGGATGACTTCGGACAAGATCAACGCCGCCGACGCGGGCACCTGGCGGCTCGGCGACCTGACCGTCAACCGCATGGGATTCGGCGCGATGCGCCTCACCCACCTCGCGGACGGCTCCCCCAGCGACCGGGAACGGGTGACCGGCGTGCTCCGGCGCGCCGTCGAGCTCGGCGTCAACCACATCGACACCGCCGCCTTCTACTTCTCCCCGACCCGCTCCGCGAACGAGCTGATCAACCACGCCCTCGCCCCGTACGGCGACGAGCTCGTGATCACCACCAAGGTCGGCCCCGGCCGGGACCCGTCGGGGGCCTGGTGGTGGGCCGAGCCCGGGCAGCTGCGCGGGCAGGTGGAGGAAAACCTGCGCCAGCTGGGCCGCGACCACCTGGACGTGGTCAACCTGCGCCTGCCGCCCTCGGCCGCCGCCACGCCGCTCGCCGAGCACTTCGGGGTCCTCGCCGAGCTCCGCACGGCCGGGCTCATCCGGCACCTCGGGATCTCCAACGCCGGCGCCCACCACCTCGCCGAGGCCCAGGCCATCGCACCGGTGGTGTGCGTGCAGAACGCGTACGGGATCGGGGCGCCGGCCGAGGCGAACGCCCTGCTGGACGCGTGCGGGGAACAGGGCATCGCCTTCGTGCCGTTCTTCGCCATAGCGGGCGCCGGCCGGGAGGCCGGGGTCGTCGCGACCGAGGACGAGCGGGTACGCCAACTCGCCGCGGCCCACGGGGTCTCCCCGGCCCAGCTGCGCCTGGCCTGGACGCTGAACCGCGGCGCCCACGTGCTGGCGATCCCCGGCACCGGGAACCCGGAGCACCTGGCCGAGAACATCGCCGCGGGCGCGCTGCGCCTGTCCGCCGAGGAGATCGCCCTGCTCGAACCCGCCTAGTCAGCGCTGCGCGGCGGCCAGGGCGGCCGTGTCGGCGAAGGCCGGGATGCCGCCGGTGCCCCCGCGGCCGGACACCGAGAGGGAGGCGGCCGCCAGCCCGTACGCGACGGCCTGCGCGAGGCCGTCGCCCAGAGCGAAGCGTGCGGTGGTGGTGCCGGTGAAGCAGTCCCCGGCACCGGTGGCGTCGACCGGGTCGGGGTTGACGGGCACGGGGTGGTACGCGGCCCCCGAGCCGTCGTCCAGCAGCAGCCGGCCGGCGCCCGCGGTGACGGCGACCGTACGGGCCCCGAGTGCGCGGTAGCGGGCGGCCGCGGTGGCCGGGTCGGTGGTGCCGACCAGGGCCAGCGCGTCGGCCGGGCAGGAGGTCTTGAGCAGCCCGGTCAGCGGGGCGATCCGGGCCAGCAGCTCCCGGGCCTCGCTCCGGCTGGTGAGCCGGGGCCGGAAGTTGGGGTCGTACGAGAGGTGGCCGCCGGCCTCGTGCACCACCTGGGCGGCGGCCAGCACCGCGGCGCGGCTGCTCGGGGACAGGGCGCCGGCGATACCGCCGGTGACCAGCGCCTTGCAGCCGGCCAGCAGCCCGCGCCAGGACTCGACGTGCTCGACCCCGAGGGTGGAGCCGGCGCTGCGGGTGCGCCAGTAGACGAACTCCCGGTCGCCCTCGGGGTCGGCAGAGAGCAGGTAGGCGCCGTTGGGGCGGGGGGCGCGGCGTACGTGGGAGACGTCGACGCCGAGTTCGGCGGCGCGGGCCAGCAGCGGGACGCTCAACTCGTCGTCCCCGACGACCGCGAGCAGCGCCGTGCGGGCCCCGGCGGCCGCGGCGGCGGCCGCCGCGTTGAGGGCGTCGCCGGAGTAGGAGATGCGGGCGGGGGTGCCGTCGGCGGCGTCGCGCAGGGCGGCGTCGGCGTGGATCTCGACGAGTACCTCGCCGAGCACGAGGACGTCGTAGGCCCCGGTGGCACCGGCGGTAGCGGTCACGCTCACGGTCGCGCCCCCGGGCCCGCACAGTCGCCCAGGCCGCAACAGGGCAGGGCCAGCTCGGCGAACACGGCGGCGAGTTCGCCGGGGTCGGCCGGCAGGCCGCTGCCGATGCCGACGGCGGCCGCCCCCGCGGCGAGCCACTCACCGGCCTCGGCGGGTGCGATGCCGCCGGTCGGGATGATCAGGGCCTCGGGCAGGACCGCCTTGAGGGAGCGGATGAACCGGGGTCCGCCGACGTGCGCGGGGAAGACCTTGGCCGCGCCGGCGGACCGGGCGGCCGAGGCGATCTCGCCGGGGGTGAAGCCGCCCTCGACGAAGACGGCCCGGCGTTCCTCGGCGGCCTTCCGGACCTCGGGGGCCGGGTAGGGGGAGATCAGGAAGGCCGCGCCGGCGTCGAGAGCGGCGTGCGCGTGTCCGGCCGTGGTGACGGTGCCGACGCCGATCAGGGCGGGTCGGCCGCGCGCGTCGGCGAGCGGTGCGGTGCGGGCGACCGCCTCGGCCCAGCCGGGTGTGGAGGTGGTCAGCTCGACGGCGCGGCAGCCGGCCGCGAGCAGGGCGGTGGCCTGGCGGACGGCCTCGTCCGCGTCGGAGTTGCGCAGCACCGGCAGCAGGCGCTGGGCGGCTATGACCGCGTACGGATGGCAGGACCCGACGCGAGCAGTAGGCACGTACGGCACGGACGACACAGTCCCTCCAGTTGTTCCACGTAGTGGAACTCCGTATCATGTAGCGGAACCATTTGGTCTAGACCCTACACATGGCGGGAGGCCCCGTGTCAACGGAGGAGACGAAGGAGACCGAGGAGACCGAGGAAGCCGCGGGCGGTACGCGCGGCGGGCGGACCTCGACGGCCGGCTCGGCGCTGGAGAAGTCCCTGCGCATCCTGGAGGCGGTGGCCGCGCCCGGCGGACCGCACCGGCTCGCCGATGTGACGGCCGCCGCGGCGGTACCGAAGTCGAGCACGTTCCGGATCCTGGCCTCGCTCATCGAGCAGGGCTTCGTACGCTCCGAAGGCGACAGCCGGTACGGGGTGGGCCCCCGGCTCCGCGGACTGTCCGCCATGGTCAGCGGCGGGGAGCCGGCGAGCATCGAGGGGATCCTGCGGGAGCTCCAGCAGTCCACCGGCCAGACGGTCCACCTCGCCCTGCACAGCGGGGAGACCATCACCTACATCCGGAAGCTGGAGGGCACCCAGCCCTTCCGGACGGCCTCCCGCATCGGCATGCGGATGCCGCTGCACACGACGGCCATCGGCAAGAGCGTCCTGGCCCACCTGCCGGCCGGGGACGTGGCGGAGCTGATCTCCGCCACCGGGCTGCCGGGCCGGACGCCGAACACGCTGACCACCCCCGAGGCCCTGCGGACCGAGCTGGCGGCCATACGGGAGCGGGGCTTCGCGCTCGACGACGAGGAGAACGAGCCCACGATCCGCTGCATCGGCGCCGCGATCCTCGGGCCGACGGGCCGCCCGGTCGGCGGGGTCAGCGTCACCACGGTCACCTTCCTGGTCTCCCGCGAGGAGATCGAGGCGTACGCCCCCGCCCTGCACGCGGCGACCCGGGCCCTCGCGCCGCTGCTCTGAGCACCTCTTTGCCACATGAATCCGTGCGCCTGCGGCACCCCCTAGACTGACTTCCTCATAAATGCCCGTTTAGGCAGCAAAGGACAGCTTTCGCATGACTGAGACGGTCTCGTCGGTTATGGCCGGCCGGATGTTGGCTCCGTCCGAGGCCCTGTACTTGGAGCCCGCGAAGACCGTGGCGTACGCCCTCGTCATCGAGGGCCCGTTGAACGCCCTCGCCTTGTCGGAGGCATTCGAGGCGTTGTGCCGAGCACATCCGGTCTTCACCGGGTACATCCGGTCCGGACATGCGGGGCACGAGTTCGTAGTGGATGGCGACCGCCCCGCCCCCGCGGTTCGGATCCGCGCCGGAGACGGGAATCCGGCATCGGCGACCCGAAGGCTGAACCACACCGAGGAACTCATCGGCCTGGAGGTCTCCCACTGCGGTGGCCGCTCGACGGTCGCCCTGCTGACGGACCACTGCATCGCGGACGCCGCCGCATCCGTCGCACTGCTCGCCGAATTGTGGGGTCACTACACCGACATCGTCGAAACCGGTCTTCCCACGTCGCTCGGTGTGTTCCCGATTCCGGAATCGCTGGAATCGCTCCTGGCGCACCGGCAGGTCCCCCGACTCGGCCGCAGCGGAGTGGAAGCGCTCTTCGAGCCGGTGGTGGTGCCGGATCGGCCGGAGGCGACGTCGTCGGCCGCGAAGGCGCCCCCCGCCGAGCAGGCGCATCGCCGGATCCGGTTCACGGCCGAGACGACCTCGGCGCTCGGCCGGCTCGGGCGCTCCAACGGGATCTCGATCCACGGTCTGGTCTCGGCGTCCGTGATGATCGCCCATGCCACGGTCGCCGCCGACGGGCCGCAGGAGGTGGCCGTTCCCTTCATGTATCCGGTCGACGTGCGCACCCGTATCAGCCCGCCGGTGGACGCGCTCGCAGGGACCAACGTCTTCGGGACGGTCGGATTCAAACGAGCCGTCGGCGCGAACACCGACCCGCTGGCGCTCGCCAAAGACCTGCTCGGCGAACTGGACGCGAGCATCAGCGACGGCGTCGTACAACAGTCGCAGCTCCACCTGACCGGCCAGGACCAGGAGCCTTCGGCAGGCGGCCCCGCAGATGACCCGGAACCGAGCGGGACACCGGTGACGCTGGCGCGGGACACGACCATGCTGACGAACTGGGGACGGATCCCGGACCTGCGCATCCCACCGGATCTCACCCTCGTGGACTTCCGCGGCACCATCCTCGGTGAACATCTCAGGCCGGCCGAGGGAGCCGATCCGGGCGAACCGCCGGCCCCCACGTCCACCTACATCGCCACGACCTTCGACGGACGCCTCAGCGTCGAACTGGCCACTGCGCACTCTGCGTCATACGCAGACGACGTCTGTTCGGCCCTCGAAAAGACCATCCGGCAGCTGACCGCCTGAGGGCCACCCCGTATTCAGGCCGCCCCAGCAGCCGAATCACGGGATCGGAGACAAGCACCAGGAACTGCCGTCCGGGTCGTCCGCGAAACTACGCCCTCCCGCGGCCGGCGGCCGCGCCGCCGGTCAGCAGCTCGCGCGCCGCCCACACGTGCCGGTGGCCCGGCTCCAGTACGGACTCGGCCTCCGCAAGGGCGGTGGTCAGCACCTCCCGGGCCTCGGCCGGGCGGCCCTGGGCGATCAGGGCCCGGGCCCACTCCAGCCGGGAGTGGATCACGTGCGGGTGGCCCTCGCCGAGCACCCGGGCCCGGTCGGCCGCCAGCGCGCCCCAGGCCCCGGCCGCCTCGGCGGTGGCGCCGGCGCGGGCGGCGAGTGCCGCCAGGCTGCCCCGGATGGCCAGGGTGTGTGGGTCGTCCGGGCCGATCCGCTCCTCGGCGTCGGCCAGCAGCTCCGCCAACGCCCGCTTCGTCTCGGCCGGTTCCCCGGGCCGGAACCAGATCAGGCTTCGCCGGGTGGCCAGCACCTGCGGGTGCCCGGCGCCCTGGACGCGCAGCCGGTCCGCGAGCAGCGCCTCCAACTGCCGGGCCGCCGAGCGGTGGTCGCCCGCCTCACCGGTGAAGTAGGCCAGTTGGTGCCGCGTCGCCAAGGTGTCGGGGTGGTCGGCGCCCAGCACCTCCGCGGTGTCCGCCGCCAGGGCCGCGAACTGCGCCGCGGCCGCCAGGGGGTTGCCGGACTCGCCGGTGAAGAAGGCGAGTTGGTGCCGGGCCGCCAGGGTGTCCGGGTGCCGCGGGTCGAGCCGGTCCGTGCGCCGCCGGACGATCCCGGCGAGGTCGGCGGCCGCCCGGCGCGGCTGACCCGCGTCCCCGATGGCGGTGGCCAGCGGCAGTTCGGCCCCCTGGACCCCGCCGCGCAGGGCGAGCGCGAGGGCTTCGACGGCCCGGGCGAGCCGCCCCTCCTGGTGGGCGACGAGCCCCATGTCATAGGCGTCCGCGGGCTCCACCCGGGCCAGCAGGCCCCGCCACAGATGATCGGGAACCGGCCCCTGGCCCGGCGCGTTCAGCAGGTAGTCGAAGGCCGTGTAGCCGGCCCCGTAGTTGCCGACCAGCAGCCCGCTCGTGGCGTAGGCGGCCGCGCAGGCCCACTCCATCGCCGCGGCGAAGGGCTCCGGCTGGAGGTCGCCGCCGCCGCGCGCGGCCAGGTAGGGGACGTGCAGCTCGCGCAGCCAGTCCCGGGTGACCGGGCGGCGCAGCCCCGCCCGGCGGCAGTCCACCGCCGCCGTCACCACGGCCGCGCCGCGCGGGTTGGCGCCGGGTGCCCAGGCGTTCTCCCAGGAGGCGAGCAGCTCCGGTCCGGCGGCCAGCACCTCCGCGACCCCGAACCGCTCCCCCGCGGACAGCGCGGCCCCGATCCGCGGGTCGCCCCGATGGGCGGCGGCCCGGTCGCGCTCCCGCTCGGACCAGTGGCGGGGCAGCCGGATGACGGCGGCGTTCTGCAGCAGGTCGCGCTGGGCCCGCCAGGCGTCCCGGTCGGAGCCGGTGAGCCGGCTCTCCTCACGGGCGTCGTAGCGGCGGTACTCCTGTACCCGCATGGTCGCGATCACCACGGTCCGGCGGAGCGCGGCGAGCCGGGCGGCCGTGAGCCCGCCCGCGCCGAGGTGGTCCTCCAGGTCGTCGAGCCACAGCACGGCGCGGCGCCGGCGCGCGGCGATCCGTACCGCCTCGGGCAGTGCGGCGCGGGACAGCGGCCGGACGAAGGCGTGCCGGGGGTAGCGGCTACGGGCCACCTCGTAGGCGAGCCGGGTCTTGCCGGCGGTGGACTCCCCGACCACGAGCACGAAGCGGGCCCCGTCCAGGGCCTGGCGCAGCCGCGGTTCGGCGTCGCGCTCGATGTACGCGGGCGGCGGGTGCCCGGGGCCCTCGGCGGGGTGCGCGCCGGCGAGTTCGGGCCGGTGCACCTGGCGCAGCCGCGGGATCCGCCCGGCCGGGGTGCGCAGCACCTCTCCCGGGGCGTTGCCGGCCGGCTCCGCCGGGCGCATCAGTTCCGCGACGAGTCCGGAGAGCGTGGTCACGGCCGCGCCGATCCCGGCGGCCCAGGCTCCCGAGGTCCACACGGCCGCGAGGGCCACCGCGCCCGCGCCCAGTCCGACCGCTCCGAGGTAGCCGATCCAGCCCCTGGTCCGGCCGGTACCCCGTAATGGCAACGCCGACATGCCGCCCCCCACCCGCCCGTGGTCACCCCCATTGTGACCCCGCGAACGCGTTCGGGTACCCCAACGGAAAGCGGCGGTACCGGAGTTCCCCGGAACCGCCGCTCCCCCCGCCGCCCCGCCGCCCCCGGGGGCTCAGCCCCCGGCCGCGGCCCCCGCCGGCTCCCGGTGCCGGTCCGCCGGCCGCCGGGACCGCAGCGCGAGCACCGCCCCCGCCGCCGCGGCGACGGTGCCGGCCAGTGCCGCGGCGGCCGTCAGGGTCGCGCCGTCGGGCGAGGTGAGCGGCTGGCCGCGCAGGGCCTGCCAGGTGGCCAGGCCCACCAGACCGGCGTATCCCGCCCCCGCCACCAGTACGAGGCGCGGCCGCACCCCCGTGTCGGCCGCCCATCCGTACCGCCGGGCCGCGAAGGTCAGCCCGAGCGCGAGCAGCGGCAGCACCTGGAGCGCGTGCATGCCGACGAAGTGGGCGATCCGCAGGTCGCCCCCGGTGCTGGCCCAGCCGGTGACGGGCAGGTGCGGGCCGCCGTCCGGGACGCCGACGCTGTGCGCGCCGGTCGTACCTGTGGTCCGGCCGGCCAGTTGGTCGGCGGTGGGCTGGGTCATCAGGAAGCCGAGTCCGAGGCCGGCGAGGGCGATGACCGAGCCGATCCGGATCGCCCACGTGGTGGCCCGGTCGGCGAGCTTCTGCCGCCAGAGCAGTACCGCCATCACCAGGGTCGCCAGCCACAGCACCACCACGGTGGTGCCCATGAGGCTGAACAGCATCTGGTCCAGCGGGGTTTCGGTGTTGAAGTGGCTGCGTCTGCCCCGTAGGACCTGGCCGACGATCACGACCATCTCCAGGAGGCTCGCCACCGCCACGACGGTCCCCGCCCACCAGCTCGTCCGTCTCCCGCGGGTCAGCAGCGAGTGCATCCAGGCCAGGGTCGACCCGTACAGCACGAAGGAGATCGAGAACTTGAGCGGCTTGTGCCAGATCGGCGAGCCGACGAGTGTCCGGTCGTCCACGATCAGCCCGCCGGCGCTGACCAGGGCGAGCACCCCCATGGCGGCCGAAAGGCCGAGGAGTGGGCGATGCCATCCTTCGATGTGGTTCCGCATACTGTTCCCCCCGTAGTGGATAGCTCTACTATCCAATTACCGATAGCTCCACTATCCATAACGCACCCCGGCCGCGCAAGGCCCGGGGACCACACAGAGGAGAGAATTCACTTTGCGCATGGGCGAGTTGAGCCGCACCACGGGCATCCCGGTGCCCACGATCAAGTACTACCTCCGCGAAGGCCTGCTCCCCGCGGGTGAGCTGACCAGCCCCAATCAGGCGCACTACGGGGACCGGCACGTCCGCCGGCTGCACCTGATCCGCGCCCTCACCGAGGTCGGCGGACTCCCGCTGGCCTCCGTGGGCAAGGTCGTGGAGGCCGTGGAGGACCACGAGCGGCCGGTGCACGAGCTGTTGGGCGCGGCCGCCCGGACCATCGACCTCGACTATCCGCAGGAGACCGACGCCGCCCATCACGAGCAGGCCCGGGCCATGGTCGAGGAGCTGATCGACCGCCGCGGCTGGCAGATCCCGCCCGACCACCCGGCGACAGTGGCCCTCACCTCCGCCATGGCCTCCATGCTCGCCGTGGGCCACGGGGACTACCTGGACCTCCTGGACGAGTTCGCGGGCGCCTCGGAGCGGATCGCCGCCGCCGACCTCGCCTACGTGGCGCTCCGGGAGCAGCCGGAGGACCTGGTCGAGCGGGTGGTGGTGGGGACCGTACTGGGGGATGCGATGCTGGCTGCCCTGCGGCGGAGCGCCCAGGTGGACGCCTCCGCACGGCGCTACGCCCCGGTCCCCGGCGGCCCGGCACCGCGCCCCTCGCACGGCCACCCTCCGCAGGCCGGGAACACGACTTCCGGATAAGTGTTATCGGGGCCCCTCTCGACGGTCTCCCAGGTATTGGGCATCATCGACCGCCGGCACGGACAGGGAACATCACATGACTACTGAGCACACGGCAGCGCTGGTCGCCGCGGCCCGCGCGGGCGATCCCCGCGCGCAGGACGACCTGGTCAGCACCTATCTGCCGCTCGTCTACAACATCGTCGGGCGGGCCCTGAACGGGTCCTGCGACGTGGACGACGTGGTCCAGGACACGATGCTGCGTGCGCTCGACGGACTGGACGGCCTGCGCGCGGACGAGAGTTTCCGCTCCTGGCTGGTGGCGATCGCGATGAACCGGGTACGGGCGCACTGGCAGGCCCGGCAGAGCGCCCCCGGCGAGAGCGGCCTGGAGGCCGCCTGGGAGCTGGCCGACCCGGGCGCCGACTTCGTGGACCTGACCGTCGTACGGCTCAACCTGGAGGGTCAGCGGCGCGAGACGGCCCGCGCCACGCGCTGGCTGGAGCCCGACGACCGGGCGCTGCTGTCGCTGTGGTGGCTGGAGTGCGCCGGTGAGCTGACCCGCGCGGAGATGGCGGCAGCGCTGGAGCTGTCCCCGCAGCACACGGCGGTGCGCGTGCAGCGGATGAAGGCGCAGCTGGAGTCGGCACGGGTGGTGGAGCGGGCGCTCGGCGCGCAGCCGCCGTGCGAGGCGCTGCGGGTGGTGGCGGCGAGCTGGGACGGTCTGCCCTCCGCTCTGTGGCGCAAGCGAATAGCCCGGCACGCCCGGGAGTGCGTACGTTGCTCCGGGCTGTGGGGCGGTCTGATGCCGGCCGAGGGGCTGCTGGCGGGGCTGGCGCTGGTGCCGGTCTCGGTGGCCCTGCTGGCGGGCGTACGGTCGGCCGCGGCGGCCGGGTTCGACCTCGCGGGCACGGCCGCGGGCTTCGCCGACGGCGTCGGCCACGCGGGCGCCGCCGGTGCGCCGACGCAGCTCACCCCGGCCGGGAGCCCGGCCGGGAGCCCGGCCGGCGGCCGCGGCGCGCTGCGCAGGCGGCGGCAGAACCGCCGCCGCGCGATCGGCGGCGCGGCGCTCGCCGCCTGTGTCGTGGGGGGCGGCCTGGTGTACCTCGGCACCCTGCCGGGCAGCGGTGACGCCGAGGCGGGCGGCGGCGCGCCCGCGGCCCCGATGGCCGCGCTCTCGGCCACCGAGGGCGGCGGGCTCCCCTCCGAATCGGCGTCCCCCTCCCCCTCCCCGTCGGCCTCCGCCTCGCCGAGCCCGTCGGCCGCGAGTCCGAGCCCGAGCCCGACACCGACCCCGTCGCAGACCCGCCCCACCCCGCCGGCGACCACTCGCGCCCCGGCTCCCCCGCCGGCCCCCGCGCCGCAGGGCGCCGCGGCCCAGGTGGTGGCGCTGGTCAACACCGAGCGGGCGGCGGCCGGCTGTGGTCCGCTCAAGGAGGACTCGCAGCTGCGTGCAGCCGCCCAGGGGCACTCCGACGACATGGCGAAGCGGGACTTCTTCTCGCACACCAACCCCGACGGCGCCGACCCGGGGCAGCGGACGACCGCGGCCGGGTACCGCTGGTCCACGTACGGGGAGAACATCGCGGCGGGCCAGCAGACCCCGCAGCAGGTCATGGACGCGTGGATGAAGAGCCCGGGGCACCGCGCGAACATCCTCAACTGTTCCTTCAAGGACATCGGGGTCGGCATCCACCAGGGCGCGGGCGGTCCCTGGTGGACGCAGAACTTCGGGGCGAAGTAGCCGCCCCTCCCCGCCGGCCTGCCCCGCCGCGCACCCCGCCTCCGCTGCCTGATTCAAATCCGGGGCAAGATAGGGGCTGGAGGTGAACGGGCAGATCACGGGGTGAGGTGACGCGCATGGCACGCAAGAAGCTCCGCCCCCACCAGCGCGAAGCGGTCGACGCGGTGGTGCGGGCACTGGAACTGCCCGTCGGGGGCGAGGTCCCCCGGGCGGGTCTGCGTACCCAGGTCATCATGGCGACGGGCTCCGGCAAGTCCCTCGTCGCGGTGCACGCCGCCGAGCAGATGCGGGCCGGCCGGGTCCTGGTGCTGGTGCCCTCCCTGGACCTGCTCGTGCAGACGGCGGCGGCCTGGCGGGAGGGCGGCCGGACGGGGCGCGCCTTCGCGGTGTGTTCGCTGCGCGGCGAGGACGCGGGCGTGCCCACCACGACCGATCCGGCCGCGCTGGCCCGCTGGGCGGGCCGCGGGGTGGACCGGGTGACGGTCTTCGCCACGTACGCCTCGCTGGGCCTGGGCACCGTCGAACGCGCGCACCGCGAGGGGCTGCCGGGCTGGGACCTGATCGTCGTCGACGAGGCGCACCGTACGTCCGGGCGGATCGGCAAGCCCTGGGCGGTGGTTCACGACAACGACCGGATCCCGGCCGTCCGGCGGCTGTACATGACGGCCACGCCCCGGGTGTGGCAGGACGGCGAGGAGAGCGAGGACGGCGACGGGGCTCCGGCGGCGGCGCCCAAGGGCCGGGGCGACCTCGTGGCGTCGATGGAGGACGACCCGGACGGGCCGTTCGGCGCGCGCTGTTACACCCTGACCCTCGCGGAGGCCATCGACCGGGGGATATGCGCTCCGTACCAGGTCGTCTGCGTGGACGTCACCGATCCGGGGTTCCAGGCGGCCGTGCTGCTGGGTCCGGACGGGCGGTCGGACGCGGTGCGCGGGGCTCGGCTGGCGGCGCTGCAGGCGGCGCTGGTGAAGGCGGCCGCCGAGCAGGGGTTCCGCCGGACGCTGGTCTTCCACCACCTGACCAAGGAGGCCGAGGCCTTCGCCGCCGGGCTGCCCGCGGTGGCCGCACGGCTGCGTGCCGCGAGCCGCTCCCTGCAACCGGTGTATCCCCGTACCGTGTGGGCGGACTGGCTGTGCGGACAGCACACCCCGGCCCATCGGCGGCGGGTGCTGGACGACTTCGCGACCTACCGGGTCGCCGACAAGGCGTTCCTGGGCAGTGTGCGGGTGCTGGGCGAGGGCGTGGACACCAAGGAGTGCGACTCGGTGTACTGGGCCGACGTACGGGGGTCCATGCCCGACCTGGTGCAGGCGGTCGGGCGGGCCCTGCGGATCCGGCCGGGCGAGGGGAAGATCGCCTCGCTGGTGGTTCCGGTGCTGCTGGGCCCGGGCGAGTCGCCGGAGACCATGCTGACCTCCCGTGCGTACGGGGACCTCGCGCGGCTGCTGGAGGCGCTGCGGGCGCACGACACCCGCATGGTGGAGTCCCTGGCGCAGCCGCAGGTGGCGGGCCGGCGCGGGGCGCGGAGCGGGCCGGGCGAGGCCCCGGAGGCGGGCCTGCGGGCCGGGGCCCGGTCCCTGTTGAGCTTCTCCAGCCCGCGCGATCCGGCGCTGCTGGCCGCCTTCATCCGGCTACGGGTCCTGCGGCCGGAGCGCGAGCACTGGCGGCGCGGGGTGGAGGCGGCCCGGATCTACGCCGCCGCGGCCGGGGACCTGAAGGTGCCGTTCGCGTACAAGGTGCCAGCGGCCGGGGAGCAGTGGCCGCCCGGGCTCGCGGGTTTCCCGCTCGGCCAGTGGATCGCGGACGCCCGGCGCACGAACCGGCGCGGCGCGCTGGGCCGGGAGCGCAGGGCGCAGCTCGACGAACTGGGCATGGTGTGGAGCCACTTCGACGTGGCCTTCGAGGAGGGGCTGGCGGCCGCCGCCGGCTGGGCGGCGGAGCACGGGCACCTGCTGCCGCCGGTGGACGCCACCTGGCGCGGCGCGCCGGTCGGGGTGTGGGTCAAGAACCAGCGGGCCGCGGCCCGTCGCGAGGGGCCCGGCGCCCTGTCGGCCGAGCGCCGGGAGGCTCTGGAGGCCGTCGACCCGTCCTGGTGCCCGGCCTGGGAGATCTCCTGGCAGCGGGCCTTCCACCTGACCCGGGCCCACCTGGAGGCGGGTGGGCGGCTGCCGGACGGCCCCGGCGCGGCCGTGGTCCAGGGCGAGGACCTCGGCGTGTGGCTGCGGACCCAGCGGCAGTCGTGGGACCGGCTGACCGGGACCCAGCGGTGGCTGCTGGAGCACGCGCTGGGCGTGGTCCCGGCGGCCGGGGGGCAGCGGCCGCAGCCGCGGCTCGGCCATGCCGCCGCGTGGGCGGCCCATCTGGAGGCGGCCCGGCGGTTCCACGCCCGGGAGCAGCACCTGCGGGTCCCCCGTACGCATGTGGAGCGGGTCGGCGACCAGGAGTTCCGCCTCGGCGCCTGGATCGCCAACCAGCGCTCCCGCGCCGCCTCCCTCACCCCGGCGCGCGCCGAGGCCCTCACGGCCCTGGGCATGCGCTGGCCGGCGCCCGGGTGACGCCTCCCGACAAGCTCAGACACGCCCTAGTGATGGAAGCCCGACCGGGGTTCGGCGGACGGCGTGGGCGGTGGGGCCGCGGTCAGGTGTTCCACGGCCCGCCTCAGGTCGGAGGCGAGGAGCGCGATCTGGTCGCGGGTCACGCCGTGGCGGATCAGGACCCGCTGGATGACCGTGTCCTCGCGGTCGGCCGGCAGCGGGTACGAGGGCACCTGCCAGCCGCGCATGCGCAGCCGGTCGGAGAGGTCGTAGAGGCTGAAGCCCGCGGCGGCCGGGTCGGTGAGCGTGTAGGAGACGGCGGGCAGTGCGCCCCGGCCGTCGTAGAGGAGGGTGAAGGGGCCCATGGCGGCGATCTCCCCGGCGAGGTACTGCGCGGTGTCGGCGCAGGCCTGCTGGACGCGCCGGTAGCCGCCGCGGCCCAGGCGCAGGAAGAGGTAGTACTGGGCGATGACCTCGCCGCCGGGGCGGGAGAAGTTGAGGGCGAAGGTGGGCATGTCGCCGCCCAGGTAGTCCACGTTGAAGACGAGGTCGGCCGGTAGCAGGTCGGCGGCGCGCCAGACGATCCAGCCGACGCCGAGCGGGGCGAGCCCGTACTTGTGTCCGGAGGTGTTGACGGAGGCCACCCGCGGCAGCCGGAAGTCCCACACCACTTCGGGGTGCAGGAAGGGGGCGACGAAGCCGCCGCTCGCGCCGTCCACGTGGATGGGGACGTCCCAGCCGTGCTCGGCCTGGATCCGGTCGAGGGCGGCGGCGAGGTCGGCGACGGGCTCGTAGTCGCAGGTGTAGGTGACGCCGAGGATGGCGACGACCCCGATGGTGTTCTCGTCGACGTACGCGGCGAGCTGGTGGGGCAGCAGGCCGGTGGCGCCGGGTTCCAGGGGGACCTGGCGCAGCTCGACGTCGAAGTAGCGGGCGAACTTCTCCCAGCAGATCTGGACCGGCCCGCACACCAGGTTGGGTCGGTCGGCGGGGAGGCCGGCGGCGCGGCGGCGCTCGCGCCAGCGCCACTTGAGGGCGAGGCCGCCTAGCATCGCGGCCTCGCTGGAGCCGGTGGTGGAGCAGCCGGTGGCGGCGCTCGTGGTGGGGCCGTCCGCGGTGGGGGCGTTCCACAGGTCGGCCAGGATGTTGACGCAGCGGGCCTCGATCTCGGCGGTCTGCGGGTACTCGTCCTTGTCGATCATGTTCTTGTCGAGGCACTCGCTCATCAAGCGGTGCACGCCGTCGTCGGACCAGGTGGTGCAGAAGGTGGCCAGGTTCTGGGCCGCGTTGCCGTCGAGGAGCAGCTCGTTGCGGAGCAGTTCGTAGACCACTCCGGAGGGTGAGTGGTCGTCAGGCATCCGGTTTTTGGGGAGGATCTCACCGCTCAGGGCGGACGCGAACACGTCCGTCTCGGCGTCGCGGGCGCGTGCGTCCTTCGTCTTATGAAGAGGCATATCGGGACTATAGGGGAATATGACCCATAGGACGGTGATGCACCTTCCGGCCGACTCTGGAGTGTGACCCCTCCCATAGGCGGTCCGTGCGACCGAAAGAATTACCGGCCAGTAGGATGTTGTCCGCAGATCTTCCCGTCCGGGCCGCTGGATCCGACCCGGACGGGAAGATCATCCAAATCGTTCTATGCGCAACTTATCCACTGATGTCCGGATGTCGGTCAACCGGCGTTGCCGGCCTGATAGTTCTTCGGCCATGAACAAGATCACCCGTCGACAGGCCTTAGGCACCACTGCCGGTGCCCTCACCGCCCTCGGCATCGCCGGCGCCACCGCGCATGCCGCCACCACCGATTCCCGCGCCGCCGCCACACCCGCCGGCAAGGTCGACGAGGTGTACCAGGGCCGCCGCATCCAGATAACCCCCGCCTCGGGAGGCGGAGGCCACCACGGCGGCCACCACTCCCCCGGCATGCCCACCGTCCGGATAGACGGCCGCGAGCTGCACGTGATGCAGAACGCGGACGGCACCTGGATCAGCGTGGTCAACCACTACGAGACCTTCGCGAGCCCCCTGCCGCTCGCCCGCGCCGCCGTGCGCGAGCTCCAGGGCGCCCCGCTCCTCCCGTTCGCCCCGATGGGAGGCACGGCATGACCGTCCGCAAGAACCAGGCCACGCTCACCGCCGAGGAGAAGCGCGCCTTCACCAACGCGCTGCTGGAGCTGAAGCGCACCGGGCGCTACGACCGGTTCGTCAGCACGCACAACGGCTTCATCATGGCCGACACGGACTCGGGCGACCGGGTGGGCCACCGCTCCCCCTCCTTCCTGCCGTGGCACCGCCGCTTTCTGCTCGAATTCGAGGCGGCTCTGCAGGCGGTGGACGCGAGCGTTGCGATCCCGTACTGGGACTGGAGCGCCGACCGCACCACCCGCTCCTCCCTGTGGGCCGCCGACTTCCTCGGCGGCACCGGCCGGGCCCGCGACGGACAGGTCCTCGACGGACCGTTCGCGTACTCGACGGGCAAGTGGGACGTGAACGTACGCGTGGACGGGCGCAACTACCTGCGCCGGGCGCTCGGAGCGGGCGTCGCCGAGCTGCCGACCAAGGCCGAGGTGGACGCCGTACTCGCCATGCCGGTCTACGACACGGCCCCCTGGAACAGCTCCTCGACGGGCTTCCGCAACAACCTGGAGGGCTGGCGCGGCGCCAACCTGCACAACCGGGTGCACGTGTGGGTGGGCGGCCAGATGGGCACCGGCGTCTCCCCCAACGACCCGGTGTTCTGGATGCACCACGCCTTCGTGGACAAGCTGTGGGCGGACTGGCAGGCCCGGCACCCGCAGTCCACCTACCTGCCCGCCGCCGGCACCCCGAACGTCGTGGACCTGCGCGACACGATGCGGCCGTGGAACGACGTGACCCCGGCGGACATGCTGGACCACCGGAAGTTCTACACCTTCGACACCGAGCCGGCCGCGGCCAGCCAGCGGTAGTGCAGTTCGGGGCGGCCCACCTGGCCGTACCGGGGGGTCCGGTCCGCGCGGCCGGTCTCCACCAGGTGCTCCAGGTAGCGCCGGGCGGTGATCCGGGAGATCCCGGCCGCCTCGGCCGCCCCGGCCGCGGTCAGCCCCTCGGGTGCCGACCGCAGGAGCGCGGCGACCCGGTCCAGGGTCGGCGCGCTCAGCCCTTTGGGCAGTTCCGCCGGGCGGGGCGCGCGCAGGGCCGCCATCGCCCGGTCCACATCGTCCTGACCGGCCGCCTCGCCCGCGGCCGTCGCCCGGAACTCCGCGTAGCGCAGCAGGCGTTCGCGAAGGGTGGGGAAGGCGAAGGGTTTCAGCACGTACTGGACGACCCCCAGCGAGACGCTCTCGCGGACCACGGTCAGGTCCCGCGCCGAGGTCACCACGATGACATCGGCGGGATGTCCGGCGGCCCGCAGCCCGCGCGCGAAGCGCAGCCCGTGCCCGTCGGGCAGGGTGAGGTCGAGCAGCAGCAGGTCGACCCGGGTCCGCTCCAGGATCCGGGTGGCCTCGGCGAGCGAGTGGACGGCGCCGACCGGGGTGAAGCCGGGCACCCGGCCTACGTACAGCGCGTGCGCGTCGGCGGCGACGGGGTCGTCCTCGACCACCAGGACCCGCACCTCGGGCGTGCTCATGCCGGACCGCCTTCGCCCCGCGCGGCCGCCTGCGCCAGGGGCAGGCGTACGGTGAACTCCGCGCCGCCCCCCGGCCCTTGGTTGGCGGTCACCCCGCCACCGTAGCGCTCGGCCACCTGCCGGACCAGCGCGAGGCCGAGACCGCGGCCCTCCCCCTTGCCCGACCAGCCCCTGAGGAACACGTCCACACCCTCGGGCAGCCCGGGGCCGTTGTCGGCCACCCGCAGCAGCAGTTCGTCCCCCTCGGGCCGCAGGGTCACCGCGATCCGCGCCCCCGGCACGGCGGTGACCGCGTCGGCCGCGTTGTCGATGAGGTTGCCCAGTACGGTGACCAGGTCGCGGGCCGGGGGCAGGCCGGCGCCGTCGGCGAGGCTGCGGCTGTCCGAGGTGACGACCAGCTCGACACCCCGCTCGTGCGCCTGGGCGGCCTTGCCGAGCAGCAGCGCCACGAGCACCGGCTCACCGACCGCGGTGACGACCTCGTCGGTGAGGGCCTGGGCGAGCCGGAGTTCGGCCGTGGCGAAGTCCACCGCCTCCTCGGCGCGGCCGAGTTCGATGAGCGAGACGACGGTGTGCAGCCGGTTGGCCGCCTCGTGGGCCTGCGAGCGCAGGGCCTGGGTGAACCCCCGCTCGTGATCCAGTTCGCCGGCGAGCGACTGGAGTTCGGTGTGGTCCCGCAGGGTGACCACGGTGCCCCGGCGGCCGCCGCCGGCCACCGGTGAGCTGTTGACCACCAGGACCCGGTTGGCGCTCAGGTGCACCTCGTCCACCCGGGGCCGGTCGGCGAGCAGCGCGCCGGTGAGCGGCGCGGGCAGCCCGAGGTCGGCGACTCCGGTGCCCTTGATCTCCCCGCTCAGGCCCAGCAGTTCGCGTCCGGCGTCGTTGATGAGGGTGATCCGGCGCTGCCCGTCGAGCATCAGCAGGCCTTCGCGGACTCCGTGCAGGGCCGCCTGGTGGTAGTCGTACATCCGGCTGAGCTCGGCCGCGTTCATGCCGTGGGTGTGGCGGCGCAGCCGTGCGTTGACGACGTAGGTGCCGATGCCGCCGAGGGCGAGGGCGCCTCCCGCGACCCAGGCCAGGGCGGTGAGCTGCTCGGCGAGCCGGGCGCTGATCGCGCGGACGGTGATGCCGGCGCTGACCATGCCGATGACGCGGCCGTCGTCCGTCAGCGGGGTGACCACGCGGATGGAGGGGCCGAGGGTGCCGGTGTAGGTCTCGCTGAAGGTCTCTCCGCGCAGGGCGGGGGCGGTGTTGCCGAGGAAGCGCTCCCCGATGCGCCGCGGGTCGGGATGGGTCCAGCGCCGCCCGTCGGGAGCCATGATCGTCACGAAGTCGACGCCCGAGTCGGCGCGGACCCGCTGCGCGTAGGGCTGAAGCGCGGCCGAGGGGTCGGTGCCGCGTGCGGATTCCCGTACGGCCTCCAGGACCGACGGGGAGTCGGCGACCGCGCGGGCCACGGCGCCGGCCTGGCGCCGGGCGGCCTCCTCGGCCTGGCCGCGGGCGGTCGCGTAGGCGAAGACGGCGCAGCCGGCGACGACCACGGCGACCAGCAGCACCTGCATGGCGAAGAGCTGGCCGGCGAGGCTGCGTGGGGGGCGGGGGAAGCGGAGCATGGCGTTCAGTGTGCACCCGGCCGTGAACTCAATGAACGCAAGGGTGACCGGGGTCACAGGCCCGGGCGATGGTCTCCCCGAACGTATTCACCACCAGGAGGCATCGTGGCCGCCAGACGCGACAAGACCCACTATCTCTACATCGCGGTGATCGGCGCGGTACTGCTCGGTATCACCGTCGGCTTCGCCGCTCCCGGCGTGGCCGTGGAGCTCAAGCCGCTGGGCACCGGCTTCGTCAACCTCATCAAGATGATGATCTCGCCCGTGATCTTCTGCACGATCGTGCTGGGCATCGGTTCGGTGCGCAAGGCCGCCAAGGTGGGCGCCGTCGGCGGGCTGGCCCTGGGCTATTTCATGGTCATGTCCACGGTCGCGCTGGCGATCGGCCTGCTGGTGGGCAACCTGCTGGAGCCCGGCAGCGGGCTGCACCTGACCGAGGCGGCGCGCAGCGCCGGCGAGGCGCAGGCCAAGGCGGGCGGGGCGGAGAGCACGCCCGAGTTCCTGCTGGGGATCATCCCGACCACCCTGGTCTCCGCCTTCACCGGCGGCGAGGTGCTCCAGACCCTGCTGGTGGCGCTGCTGTGCGGGTTCGCGCTGCAGGCCATGGGGTCGGCGGGCGAGCCGGTGCTGCGCGGGATCGGGCACGTGCAGAAGCTGGTGTTCCGGGTGCTCGCGATGATCATGTGGGTGGCCCCGGTGGGCGCCTTCGGGGCGATCGCGGCCGTGGTCGGTGCGACCGGCATCGACGCGCTGAAATCCCTCGCCGTCATCATGATCGGCTTCTACACGACCTGTCTGCTCTTCGTCTTCGTGGTGCTCGGGACGCTGCTGCGCGTGTGCACCGGGATCAACGTGTTCACGCTGCTGCGCTACCTGGGCCGCGAGTTCCTGCTGATCCTGTCGACCTCCTCCTCGGAGTCGGCGCTGCCGCGGCTGATCGCGAAGATGGAGCACCTGGGGGTCTCGCGGCCGGTCACCGGCATCACGGTGCCGACCGGGTACTCCTTCAACCTGGACGGGACCGCGATCTACCTGACGATGTCCTCGCTGTTCGTCGCGGAGGCGATGGGCAAGCCGCTCGCGCTGGGCGAGCAGATCTCCCTGCTGCTGTTCATGATCGTGGCGTCGAAGGGCGCGGCCGGGGTGACCGGCGCGGGTCTGGCCACGCTGGCCGGCGGACTCCAGTCGCACCGGCCGGAACTGGTGGACGGGGTCGGGCTGATCGTGGGCATCGACCGGTTCATGAGCGAGGCCCGGGCACTGACGAACTTCGCGGGCAACGCCATCGCCACGGTGCTGATCGGGACCTGGACGAAGGAGTTCGACCACGGGCGGGCCACCGAAGTGCTCGCCGGGCGGCTGCCGTTCGACGAGGCCACGCTGGTCGACGACGGACACGGAGCCCCCGCCGCCGTGCCGGCCCAGCCGGCCGTCACCAAGGACGGCGTACCGGTGTAACCGCGCAGCCGGCGCGCTGAACGGACCGGCCGGGCAGGGCTCGCCCCCACGGTGCCCCACCCGGCCGGTCTCCACATGTGCAGGCCATGGTCGAGTTTCAGCCAAGTCCGATCTGACTCTCGTGCTGCAAAAGGTACTTCCATCTCGTGGCATGCATCTGACATCTTGCGTCCACCACTCGTTTCGTACGGCTCGGTACGTGCCACCCGCACCGCCGGGCCGTCATCGGAGGACGCATTGATACCCCACATATCCAGCCGACCTCGACGTACTCTCGTGATGGCGGCCGCCCTCGGCGCGGCACTGGCCTTCGGGGCCCCCGCCGCACTGGCCGGCACCGCGCCGGTCTCGCCTTCCGGCGTGGTCGTCCCGTCCGCCCCCGCCAAGGCCTCGGCCGCGGCGCCGACTTCCCAGAGTGCGACCTGGGCTGCCGGCACCCGCGCCTACCTGGTGATCACCGCCCCCGGTGACAGCTCGGCCGTCCGCTCGGCCGTCGCCACCAACGGGGGTTCGGTCTTCTCGTACTACGACGCCATCGGCGTGATCGTGGCCCACTCCACCTCCAGCACCTTCGCCACCACCATGCGCGGGGTCAGCGGGGTCCAGAAGGTGGGTGCCACGCGCACCTCGGACGTCCCGGCCGACGCCTACAACCCGGCGCTGCCCGCCAACCCGTCCCAGTCGACCACGCCCACCGGCGAGCCGGTCCGTGCCGACATGAGCCAGATCAAGGCCGACCAGGCCTGGGCCGTCAACCCCGGCTCCGCCTCCGTCAAGGTCGGCATCCTCGACACCGGCGTGGACGACCAGCACCAGGACCTGGCGCCGAACTTCAACGCGGCCGACTCCGTCTCCTGTGCCTACGGCAAGGCGGACACCCGCGCCGGCGCCTGGCGGGACGTGGACACCCACGGCACCCACGTCGCCGGCACCGTCGCCGCCGCCAAGAACGGCAAGGGCGTCGTCGGCGTGGCTCCGGGCGTGAAGATCTCCTCGGTCCGGATCGCCGAGCCGACCTCGACGCTGTTCTTCGCCGAGAACACGGTCTGCGGCTTCATGTGGGCCGGCGACCACGGCTTCAAGGTCACCAGCAACAGCTACTACACGGACCCGTGGCAGTTCAACTGCCCGGACAACGTCGACCAGGCCGCCATCATCGAGGGCGTCAAGCGCGCCCAGGAGTACGCCGAGGGCAAGGGCTCGCTCCAGGTCGCCGCGGCGGGCAACGAGGACTACGACCTCGCGCACAAGACGACCGACTCCGCGAGCCCGAACGACTCGACCCCGGTCACCCGCACCATCACCAACGCGTGCATGGACATCCCGACCGAGCTCCCGGGCGTGGTCACGGTGGCGGCGAACGGCTCCGGCGTCACCAAGGCCTCGTTCTCCAACTTCGGCCAGGGCGTCATCGACGTCGCGGCCCCCGGCAGCAACGTCTACTCCACCGCGCCGGGCGGCGGTTACAGCACCAAGAGCGGCACTTCGATGGCCACCCCGCACGTCGCGGGCGTCGCCGCGCTCATCGCGAGCGCCAACCCGGGCATCACCCCGGCGCAGATCCGCGACAAGCTGGCCACCCAGGCCAACGACGTGGCCTGCCCCTCGGACAGCCGCTGCACCGGGACGACCGCCAACAACGGCTTCTTCGGCGAGGGCCAGGTCGACGCGCTGAAGGCCGTCGGCTCCACCCCGCCTCCCGGGAAGTACTTCGAGAACCTCGGGGACTTCGCGGTCAACGACAACGCGACCGTGGAGAGCCCGATCACCGTCAGCGGCGTGACCGGCAACGCGCCGGCCACCCTCAAGGTGGGCGTGGACATCAAGCACACCTACATCGGTGACCTCAAGGTCGACCTCGTGGCCCCGGACGGCACCGTCTACACGCTGCACAACCGCACCGGCAGCGGCACCGACAACATCGCCCAGACCTACACCGTGAACGCCTCCTCCGAGGTGGCCAACGGCGTCTGGAAGCTGCGGGTGAACGACAACGCCAACCAGGACACCGGCAAGATCGACGCTTGGAACCTCACCTTCTAGTGAAGTGAGGCACCGAGCGGAGCGCTAGGACGGGGCCACCGGGGAGCAGTGCGACTGCCCCCGGTGGCCTCCGTCGTTCTCCCCCTGCGGCCGGCCGCTACCTGGTCCGCAGCACGCAGTCCCCGCAGAGCCCGCCGCCGGGCACCTTGTAGTAGAGGCAGCAGCTGCGCCGTACGAAGGCCACCCCGAGCCCCTCCTCGTGGATGAAGGTGCCGGTCCCCCCGAGCGGGCCGCCGTCGGCCAGCAGGGCGGCGGCCGCCTCCACCGCCGCGCCGCCCGGAACCCGGTCGATGAGCACCCGCAGCGCCCCGACGAGCGCGGAGGCGGTGTTCCCGCGCAGCACCTTGGGCGAGACCCCGAACCGCTCCCGCAGCGCCGCGTCGAGCGCGTCGAGGTTGCCCAGCACGTTGTCCCCGAGCGCTCCGGCCGGGAGGTACTGCGGCTCCGGCAGCCACAGTTGGAGCGAGCCCGTCTCGGGCAGCCGCCACCACACCCGGTCGGGGCCGAGGTCGGGCACCCGCCCCGCCAGGGCCGTGCACCCCAGCCCGAGCGACCAGAGCCGCGAGGCGATACCGAGCTGTGCGGTCGAGGCGGCCACCCGCCCGGGCCCGCTCCCGATCCGCCGCCCCACCTCGGCGACGTACGGTCCGAGTTGCCCGCCGTACAGCTGCGAGAGCGGCCGGAAGCCGGGCCCGGGCGGCTCCTTCCCGTACGGCACGGTGAAGAACGGCCCTACGGCGGCCAGCTGCCCGAGTACCTCGTCCATCCCCGGATGATCTCAGGCCGCGCGGCCTGCGCGGTCCGCGGGATCAAGCTGCCTCCCGAGCGCGAGCTCTGCACCCGGCTCGACGCCTCCCGCGTGACCTTGCGCCGGGCGCTCGGGCACCTGGTCGACCAGGGCCTGGTCACCGCCTCGCACGGCCGCGGCTGGTTCGTGGCGGCCACCGCGCCGCCCGCGCCCGCCCGGGACTGGCCCAAGGACCTGGAGTCCTTCACCGCCACCGCCCGCCGCAAGCACATGCGGGCCGGCTCGGTCGTCCTGCGCCACGACACCGTCACCGCCTCGCTCGACGACGCGGACCGGCTCGGGGTGCCCGCCGGCACCGCGCTGCTGCGCCTGGAGCGGATCCGGCTGCTCAGTGACGTACGGATCGCCCTCGACCGGACCCTGGTCGTCACCGAGCTGGCGCCCGACCTGACCCGGACCGACTTCCGCGAGGCCTCCCTCTTCGACGAGCTGCGGCGCTGGGGCGTGCAGCCGCAGCGCGCCGAGGCGACCATCGAGGCGCGCAGCGCGGACGCGGAGCTCGCCGGGCACCTGGGCATCGCCGAGGGCGCGCCCGTGCTCGTCCTCGACCAGACCGTGTACACGCGTGGCCAGCGGCCGTTGCTGCTGTCGACGGTGGAGTACAGCGGCGACCGGTACCGGCTGCGGACCACCCTCCAGACAGACTGACACGCGGAGGCGGGACGCCCGGGCGCCGTTGGGCACCCAGGCACCCGGCGAAACGCCCTACTTCGACACCCCGGCCGGCCGGGCGGGCGGGAGACCGACCACCCGGGTGAAATAGGGCGCCGAACACACGTAGTAGGCGGGGAGCGGGGTCCATACCGTCACGCCCCCGTTGGATCAACGGCAGTGGCCCTTCCGGCAGGCCCAATGGGCGCCTCTGGAGGCGGGCCACTTCACCGCCGCTCAGAGCCCTGCCAAGAACTCCAGCAGCGCCTGGTTGAAGGCCTCCGGCTGCTCCACGCCCGGCAGGTGCCCGGCCCGCTCGATGACGCGGAGCACCGAGTGCGGTACCAGCGCGTGCAGGGCCTCGGCCTCCGCGACCGGGGTGTAGACGTCGTCGCGCCCGACCAGGATCAGGCAGGGCTCGGTGAGCCCGGCCAGCATCGGCCGGTAGTCGGGGCGCTCCGCGCGCCCACGCAGCGCGGCGGCCGCACCCTCGGGATCGGTCGCGAGCATCATCGCGGTCACGTGCGCCGCGGCCCGCGGGTTGCCGGTCACGTTGTACGGGGCGAGCATCTTGTCAATGACTTCCCGCGCGTACGGCTCCATGCCCTCCGCGAGCAGCCGGTCGGCGAGCTCCCGGCGGTACTTCTTGCCGTCCTCGGTCTCCGGGACCGGGGAGGTGTCGGCGAGCACGAGGGCCCGTACCCGACCCGGGTGGCGCAGCCGCATCTCCATCGCGATCTGCCCGCCCATGGAGACTCCGCCGACGACCGCCTGTTCGATGCCCAGGCGGTCGAGGAGCGCGGCGAGATCGTCGGCGAGGCCGGCGAACGGGGCCGTGCCGGGCACGGCCGGGTTCTCTCCGTATCCTCGCAGGTCAGGGGCGATCACACGGTATCCGGCGGCCGTCAGGGCAGCCGTCTGGGGGTCCCACATCGTGCGGTTGAACGGATGTCCGTGGATCAGGATTACGGGCTCTCCGGCGCGGGGACCCAAGTCGTCGGAAAACAGTCTCGCGCCATTGCCAAATTGGGGGTTCATGCGAGGACTTTAAGGGGCTACATTGAGCCACTCGCGTTCACCTGACAGCCCGTTGCCTTTCACCCGTGTTTTGCACGGGGGGCGACGTCAGGGACGCAGACTGTGCAACCACCCCACCGCCCAGAAGGACCGAAGGCTCCGTGCCCGTACCCGTACTCCTCGCCGGCCGCACCGTGCGGCTCGAGCCCCTCGCCCCCCACCACACCGAGGCCCTGGCCGTGGCCGGGGCCGAGGATCGTACGACTTACGCCTTCACCCCCGTACCCCACGGCGTGCAGGCGTCCCACGAGTACATCGACCGTGCCCTCGCCGATCAGGCGGCGGGTCGATCGCTCCCGTTCGCGGTGGTCAGAGCCACCGACGGGCGGGTCGTCGGTTCGACACGCTTCCTGGAACTGGACTACTGGCAGGGGCCGCTGGTGTGGCCCGCCGTGCCGGGGGTCCCGTTCGGCGATCCGGCGACGGCGATCCCCGATGCCGCCGAGATCGGCAATACCTGGCTGTCCCCGGGCGCCCAGGGCACCGGCATCAACACCGAGGCGAAGCTGCTCATGCTCCGCCATGCCTTCGAAACCTGGGGCGTGCGCCGCATCTCGCTGCGCGCGGACGCCCGCAACGGCCGGTCGCGTGCCGCGATGGAACGGCTCGGGTTCACCTGCGAGGGGGTCCGCCGGGCCCATTCCCGGGGGCTCGACGGGGCCGTGCGCAGTACGGCGTTCTACTCGATCCTCGACGAGGAGTGGCCGACCGTCCGGTCGATCATCGAGCTGAGGCTGTCGGCGGGCGCTCAGCGCAAGCGGCGCCGCAAGACGCTCATTCCGGCGTAACGGTCCTGCGCCGACGGTTCCCGCTGCCCGCCGTCCGTCCCCGCCGTCCCCGTCCTCCCCGGTGTCAGCCGAGGAAGGCGGGGGCGAGGGCCGATGCCATCAGCCTGGCGGGGACTCCGCTGCCGTCGGCCGGCACCGAGTACAGGTCGGCGCCGAAGTCCCCGGGCAGGGAGTAGACGACGGTCCGGTCGTCCGTCCACACCACCTGGTCGTCCACGCTGCGCTCCTCCCCCAGCGGGGTCTCCCGCATCGAGGCGAGCTCCAGGACGTACAGGCGCCAGGGCGCGTCCGCCGACGGGCCCGGTACGCGCTTCTTGAACACCAGCCGGGTCCCGTCGGGCGACAGCGACGGGCACTCCAGGTTCTCGCGCAGCGTGGTCACCGTGCGTTCGGCGAGGTCGCCGCGGACGAGGTAGGTCTGGCCGCCGGTGGCGAGGGTCGCGTAGAAGGTCCTCTCGTCCGCGGCGAAGGTGACCCCCCAGAAGTTCACGTCGGCATTGCGGTACGTCTTGCCGTCCTTGCGGATCGTGAAGTCCTCCAGGGAGGCGTCGTACTTCCCGGTGCGCAGGTCGAGCAGTGAGGTGCGGGTGGAGAAGTCGGTGCCGGCGTACGAGTCCCCGCCCACGAAGACCGTCCAGGCGGCGAGGTGGCCGCCGGGCGAGACCCGCGCCCGGGTGGGGATGCCGGCCAGCGGGCGGGTGGCCACCTCCTTGAGGCCGGCGTCGAGGACGACGGCCTTGTAGCCGTCCTGCACCCCGCCCTTGTCGGCCTGGAGGCAGACCCCGGTGCCGGCAGCCGCGTGGAAGCGCAGGCAGCTCACTCCGGACGCGGTACGGGGCCCTTCGGGCGCGTCGGCCGGCACGGTGGCGAGCTCGTCGCGGTGCGGGCCCCAGGCCATGTTCCGGAACGCGATCCGCCGGCCGCCGTCGCCCGGGGCCAGGGAGACCCGGCCCTCGTCGACCGCCGGGCCGCCGGCCTGGGTCCGGTTCTTCTCCTCGGCCCGGGAGGAGGCCCGTACGACGGCGACGACGCCCACCCCGGCGAGCAGGAGGACGGCGACGACGAGGATCAGGATCCGGCGCTGGAGGGTCATGGGGCGGGGCCTTTCGTCGCGGGTGGGGGGTCAGGCGTCGGCGGGCCGCAGCCGCAGGCACACGGCGGTGGCCGCGGCCAGCAGGACGGTGGCGACGGCGAGCGCGGGGCGGGCGCCCCACACGGTCCAGGCGGCGCCGAAGCCGATCGAGGCGGTGAACCGGGCGAGGGCCTGGCCGGTCTGGACGAGGGCGAGCCCGCCGCCCCGGTGCTCCTCGGGCACCGCTCCGGCCGCGGCGGCCATCAGTACGCCGTCGGTGGCGGCGTAGAAACCGCCGTGGAGCAGGAGGACGGCGTAGGGCAGCAGTGCGTGGTCGGCGCGCGGCCCACCGGCCGCGAGCAGGAGCGCGTAGGCGGCGAGCAGTGCGAGGTGCCCGCCGAGGAAGACGCGCCAGCGGCCGATCCGGTCGGCGAGCCGGCCGAGCGGCAGGGCGAGCAGGAAGAACGCGGCGGCGGTGCCCAGCGGCAGCAGGGCGAACCAGCGGTCGGTGATGCCGGTGGCGTGCTGGAGCAGCAGGAACACGAAGGCGTCGCTGACGGTGCACAGGCCCAGCAGCAGCGCGCACAGGCCGGTCCGGCGCAGGTCGCGACGGCGCAGCAGCCCGAAGGAGGCCCGCAGGGAGACGGGCCGGGCGTCGGCGCCGGCGCCGGTCTTCGGGGATCCCGGGGGCCCCGGTCGGCGGCCCGGTACGAAGAGCACCAGCACCAGTACGCCGAGCGCGGCGACGCAGGCGCTGACGGTGAAGACGGCGTCGTAGCCGTCGGCGGCGCCGCGCAGGACGAGGAAGGCGAGGATCGGCCCGATCAGCGCGCCCGCGGTGTCCATGGCCCGGTGGACGCCGAAGGCCCGACCGCGTTCCTCGGGGGCGGCGGCGAGCGAGATCAGCGCGTCGCGGGGGGCGGTGCGCAGGCCCTTGCCGGTGCGGTCGAGGGCGAGGACGGCGCCGATGGCGGGCAGGGTGTGCGCGAGCAGCAGCAGCGGCTTGGCCAGCGCGGAGAGGCCGTAGCCGATGCCTGCGAGGGCCTTGTGGCGGCCGAAGCGGTCGCCGAGGTGGCCTCCGGCGAGCCGGACGAGGGCGCTGACCCCGTTGTAGAGGCCGTCGAGCAGTCCGAAGCCGAGCGGGGAGAGCCCGAGTCCGGCGACGAGGTAGAGCGGGAGCACGGCCGTGACCATCTCGGAGGAGACGTCGGTGATCAGGCTGACCGTGCCGAGGGCGAGCACCGTGGGTGCGAGCGGGGCGCGCCGCCCCGGGCGGGTGCCCGGGGCGGGGCCTTGCGGCTCGGGGGTCACGGCGGGCGCGGGCGTGCCGCGGCTGTCCGCAACGTACATGGTCAGGAAGCCCAGATCCCCGTGATGTCCTTGGCGGTGGCGGCGTTCCCGGCGTGGGTGGTCAGGCCTGCGAGGCCTTCCAGGGTGCGCAGTACGTCGTAGTGGTTGTAGGTGGTGCTCGAAGTGGAGCCGGGGGTCACGGGCTGCCCGTAGAGGACGGTGGGGATCTTGTTGCCCGCGAGCCGGTTGTCCTCGTCGAAGGTGACGACGAGCAGGCTGTTGTGGGTCTTGGCCCAGTCCGCGTAGGCCTTGAGGTTGTTCTTGAGCCAGGTGTCGCCGGTGCCCACCGAGCAGTCGTGCATGTCGTTGCACAGGTTCGGGACGACGAACGACACCTTGGGCAGGGTGGTGAAGTCCGTCGGGAACTGCGTCATGGTCTTCGCCGTGCTGGTGGGCACGTTGGAGAAGGCGAACCACGGGTTGTGCTTGCGCGCGTACTTGCCGCTGGAGCAGGTGGTGGAGCCCTGGCTGGGGAGGGTCTCGTTGTAGCTGGCCCAGGTCTTGCCGGCGGCGATCAGCTCGGAGGCCAGGTTGGGCGCGGAGCTGAAGCCGGGGGTGTAGCAGCTGTCGCCGGTCACGCCCTGGTTCGAGCCCGAGAAGAGCTGGAGGTAGTTGGGCTGGCTGGGGTGGGTGATGCCGTAGGACTTGGTGAGGTTGGCTCCCCCGGACTTGAGGGAGTTGATGTAGGGGGCGCTGGAGCTGCCTATGACCTGGCTGTAGGCGTGGTTCTCGAAGACCACGACGACCACGTGGTCGGGGGCGGGCAGGCCGGCCGCGTGCGCGGGCTGGGCCGCGCCCGTGCCCGCCCACAGCGCGGCGCCGGCGACGGTGAGGCCGAAGGCGGTGGCGAGGGCGGCCTTGCGGGATATTGAAACGGACATGCCAAACACGGAACGTACCTCCGGGCGGGGGGCTTCGGGGGCGGCGCGGACGCACCATACCGATGGACATGTGCACTGGCCAGGGATACTCGGCGAACAGAACGGGAACTCCGCAGGCCCTTTCTGGGTCGGGCAACGTCCTCCTCCAGGGAACCCCAAGAGAAGGAAAAATCCGGAACCGATCCGCACGTACGCGCATCCTTCGAACGAAAGCATGTCGACCCCGCCCCAACGGGGCAGCACCAGCCGGAGACCACCGCACATGTCGTACTCACCCGACGGACAGCAGCAGCCGTACCGGTCGGAAGGACAGTTGCAGCAGCAGTCGCACGGCGAGCCGTACGGCCGGCCGTATCCGCCCCAGGGCCACCAGCCCCCGGCCGGCTTCGGTCCGCCGCTGCCGCCCTACGGCGAGCCGCTGCCGCCCGAGGGGCCCAGGCGTCCGTCGCGGGTCCGGCGCTGGGTGATCGCGGGTGTCTCCGTCCTCGCGCTCGCGGGCATCGCGGCGCTCGTGATGGACCACTACGAGATACCGCCCTTCACCGACAAGGGCGACGCCGTCTCCTTCGGCAAGCCGCACGCCGACGGCAAGGGCGGCGGGGGCGCGCAGCAGTCGGCCAACTCCAAGGCCCTGATGCCCACGGGCCCGGCGGCCGACTTCAAGAACTCGATGACCCTGCCCGACGGCACCCACGTCGCAGTCACCACGCTGGACGGCAAGAAGTCCGGCTTCAAGGGCAAGGTCTGGGTCTGGGCACCCAAGGAGTACGACGACCCGAAGTACGCCAAGAGCGGCTTCCCGGTCATGATCGCCCTGCCCGGCGGCGCCGGTTTCCCGAGCAACTACTGGATGGGCACCGACCTGGGCCTCCAGACCAGCATCAGCAAGTGGTACGGCGAGGGCAAGAGCAAGCCCTTCCTCCTCGCCATGCCGGTGCTGAACCCCGAGCCCGACGACAAGGGCATCTACTGGGACGGCTCCGACATCCCCGGCCAGCCCAAGATGGGCAGTTGGCTGACCGAGGACGTCCCGGACCTCATGAAGGCGAACTTCCGCACCGTCAAGTCCCGTGACGGCTGGTCCTTCATGGGCTCCTCCACCGGCGGGTTCGCCGGTCTGAAGGCCGTGCTGAAGCACCCCGACAAGTTCAAGGCCGTCATCGCCTCGGGCCCGGACATCGTCCCGGACTCCCCGCTGTGGAAGGGCCACGACAAGGAGAAGGCCGAGAACAACCCGGAGCTGCTCGCGAAACAGCTCATCGACGCCAAGGGCCCCGACGTCTACCTGGCCTTCCAGGTCGGCACCGACGAGAGCAACAAGAACACCCTGCCGAACGTGCAGAAGTTCATCGCGGCCTACGGCAAGGGCCCGATCCACACCGACCTGAGGATCATCCAGGGCGGCAAGCACAACGCCAAGACCTACGTGCCCAACATGGGTGAGGGACCGATCCAGTTCATCAGCAAGGTCATGGAAGGGCCCGTGGAGTAACCGCCGTCTCCCGCGTCCGCTCCCGCTCAAGCTCCCGCTCCGGCCCGCCGAACACCTTCGGCGGGCCGTTGCCGTCCCAGGGGGCCCAGCCCGGGTCCCCCTCGACGGCGAACCGCACCCAGGCCGCGTGCATCTCGTCGGCCAGCGCCTGCGGAGTGTCGGGGCCCGCCAGCCAGGCCGACTCGGGCACGGCCAGGTTGTCGAAGACGAAGCCGAGCTCCAGCGCGTGGCAGGAGCCGAGCCCCGGGACCCCGGAGGGCCACGCGAACTCGTACACGAACCCCGGCGCCGTCCGCCGCGCGCCCGCGAGCCTGCGCAGCGGGTCGCGCAGCAGCCGGTCGGTGAGCAGGTGCCCGGCGAGGTCGGCGGGGCCTACCCCGGGCCGCTCGGCGCGCAGCGCCCGTACGGCGGCCCGGTCCTTGCCGCTGCGCAGGCGCGCCAGCGCCATGGTGAGCGGGCCCAGCCGGTCCAGCACCCGCATCCCGCCCGTGGGAGCGAGCCAGAGCCGGTACTCCTCGGTGGTCCAGCCCAGCAGCAGCGGTACGCCGCTCGCCGCCGATCCGGGCGCCGCGGCGGTCTCCAGGGGGTCGGCGGGGAGCGTGTCCGGGTCGGTGACCAGGCCGAAGGCGGGACCGCCGACCAGCGGGGAGGAGCGGCGCAGCACGGCCGCCTGGGCCGCGAGCAGATCGGGCAGGGCGGTGGCGGCGAAGGCCCGGGCGGTGGCCTCCACCTTGAGCAGCGAGGCCATCCGCCGGACCATGGTGCGCACCCCCGCGCGCGGCAGCACCTCGGGGGCCCCGCTCTGCAGGACGGCCCGGGCGAAGAGCCCGCGGGCGCGCGGGGCGGCGAGCAGGGCGCCGATGCTGATGGCCCCGGCGGACTCGCCGAAGACGGTGACCCGGGCGGGGTCGCCGCCGAAGGCCTCGATGTTGTCCCGGACCCACTCCAGGGCGGCGATCTGGTCCAGCAGCCCGCGGTTGGCCGGGGCATCGGGGAAGAGCCCGTACCCGAGCACGCCGAGCCGGTAGTTGAAGGAGACGAGGACCACGCCGTCGCGCGCGAAGGCGGAGCCGTCGTAGACGGGGACGGCCGCGGAGCCCCGGGTGAGGGCGCCGCCGTGGATCCACACCATGACCGGCAGCCGGGCCCCGGACAGCGCCCCGCCGACCGGGGCGGGGGCCCACACGTTGAGGTTCAGGCAGTCGTCCCCGGGGACCTCGGGGTCGGGGAGCAGCGCCGCGAAGGTGTCCGGGTACGGAACCTTCGGCGCGGTGGGCCCGTACCCGCCGGCGTCGCGCACCCCGTCCCAGGCCTCGGGAGGCGCGGGCGCGGCGAAGCGGCGGGGGCCGACGGGCGGGGCGGCGTACGGGATGCCGCGGAAGACCGCGATCCCGCCGGGTCCGGTGCGGCCCTCGACCACTCCGTGCCCGGTCCTGGCCCGGGGCCGGCCGTGGTTCCCGGCCTCGCCCGCTGCGCCCATCGTGTCCTCCCGAGGTGTCCCCGAACCGCTGGATCCGGTGCTCCGCGCACGGTCGCACAGGCGTCCAAGGGGTGACAAGGCGTGACCCGGTCCCGGGCGGGTCGGGTTGGGCCGGGCATGCGATCCATGGGAATCCCCCTCACCATCCCCGCCCTGCTGCTGGCGGCCGTGGCCGCCGGAGCCGGCGCCGGCACCGCCCGGGCCACCGACGGCCCCGTCATCGGCGGGGGGACCGTCGTCGGTCCCGAGTTCCAGTACGTGGGCCAGGACGACAAGGTCCACTCCCTGCCCACCCGCAAGGGCTGCGCCAAGGCGGAGGGCGGCGGTTCGCGCGGAGTGACGAACAACACGCGGGCTGTAGTGGCCCTCTACCGGGAGCCGGGCTGCGTCGGCACTCCGGTGCAGGTCCTGCGGCCGAAGGAGGTCACTCAGGTGCAGCCGTCCTTCGCTTCCGCGGAGTTCCGGATCACCAGGTAGGCGCATCGCCCGTGACCCCCGGGCGGCCGGTGCGTTGTATGCCATGTCAAACGCCGCAGTTCCTGCGGTCACCCATTTCTCACGAGGAGATCTTGATGTCGCGTATCGCGAAGGCATTCGTCATCACCGCTGCCGCCGGTAGCGCCCTGGCCGCCGGTGCGGGTCTGGCGGCTGCCGATGCCGGAGCGCACGGTGCGGCGGTCGGTTCCCCCGGTGTCCTGTCGGGCAACCTCCTGCAGGTTCCGGTCCACGTCCCGGTCAACGTCTGCGGCAACACGGTCAACGTGATCGCCCTGCTGAACCCGGCGTTCGGCAACACCTGCATCAACCAGTCGGGCGGCGGCCACCACACCGAGGGCTACGGCGGCTGATCACCCGCGTCACCTGTTCGACAGCTGAACCGAAGGGCCCCCGCCGTACGGCGGGGGCCCTTCCCATGGAGCCGGTTCGGGCCCCGGTGGGCCCGCTCTCATTCGTAGCGGTAGAGGCCCTGGTGGCCGAGCATCTGGCGCGGGGTCATGTCCCACGGCGGCATCGGCTCGTCGAGGGCGATCACCCGGCCGCGCTGGAGGTCACCCGGTTCGAGCGGGGCGGCGGGCAGGTAGCCGGAGCCGGGGTGGCGCCGCTGCCAGCGGTCCCAGAGCAGGTCCACGAAGGCGTGGTGCAGCCAGAACGCCGGGTCGTTGGGCGCCGTGCCGCCCGTCATGTGGCCGCCGATCCACTGGTGGACCTTGTTGTGGTTGCGCCAGCGCTCGCTCTTCGGGGCCGCCCAGCCCTCCAGCTTGTTGCGGAAGCCACCGCCGGAGGAGGTGGAGTCCCAGGGCGAGGTGTCGTAGGTCGGGTCGTCGAGCGCCCACTGGAGCTCGGCCGCGGTCGGCAGGCTGATCGGGTTCTGCGGCCGGCCGAGGTTGCGGGTGAGGAAGCGGGCCTCCGTGATGCCCACGGTGACCGTCCAGTTGCCCTTGTCGTAGGCGAAGGGCCCGGTCATCACCTGCCGGTCGCTGTCGCGGCCGGTACCGCCCAGGAAGTCGTCGGCCCAGAGCGAGGAGACCGGGCTGTTGTCGGTGGTCCAGTCCCAGTACGGGATGGAGACGCCCGGGTCCACGCTCTGCAGGTGCCTCTCGAACTCCAGCAGGTAGCGCCGGTGCCAGGGGAAGAAGGACGGCGACATGTGGCCGACGCGGAGTTTGCGGGCCCGGTCGGGCACGAAGTACTTGTCGTGCGTCCGCACGAGGTCGTCGTAGACGCCGCTGCGCTTGACCTCCAGCACGGCCGCCGTGAACCGCTTCTTCTGCGCGCTCGTCAGGTCCCTCTGGTTCTGCCTTGTGTACAACGCGGACTACTCCTGTCCACCGTGGTGCGGGGCCGCGAACGCCAACTGGTTGGTGCCCAGTTCATCGACGGCCGCGCGCGCGAGCTCCAGGGGGGTCGCGTAGGACTGGAAATGGTTGATCCCGCTGAGGTAGCTGCCGTCGGCGCGGCGCATCACGTGCAGCGGCCGGCCGTCGATGCGGACCGACGCCGACGCCAGGTCCACCGCGATGTGCCGGCCGCGGTACGTCTCCTCGGAGAGCGGGGCCGGGGTGAGGGTCTGCCTCGGCCGCCGGGCGCGCAGTACGGGGGCCAGGGCCGCGGCCGCGCCCGCGCACACGGCCGCGGTGAAGGCCGTACGAAGGGCCGCGCGGCGGGTGAATGGTGCGGCGGCGGGTGCTGCGTACATACGGTCTCCCTCGCTCGGTGCCCGGTGCCTACGGGTCTAACGCGGCGCGGCGGGCGAGGTCACCGACACCGGCTCGGGTGCTTGTAGAAGAGGGTGGTGGGGTGCAGCCGCCCGGCCGGGTCGGTGGCGTAGTCGGGGATGGTCCCGGCCTCGGTCCAGCCGGCGGAGCGGTAGACGTGCTCGGCGCCGCTGCCGGTCTCGGTGTCGAGGAACAGCAGCACCACCCCGGCCAGGGCCGCCGCCCGCTCGGCCTCGGCGAGCAGCGCGCGGGCGGTGCCGCGGCCGCGGGCGGCGGGGTGGACCATCAGCTTGCGCAGCTCGGCGCGGTGCCGGCCGTTGGGCTTGGACTCCCGGTACCAGCTGACGGTGCCGTCGATCCGGCCGTCGCCGCCGGTGCGGGAGACCCAGAGCGCGAGGTCGCCGTCCTCGACGGCGGGCAGCAGCGAGTCCCACCAGGCGGCGGCGCCTGCGTGGTCGAGGCCGGCGAGAAAACCGAGGGAGGAGCCGCCGTCGACCACGGCGAGGAGGAGTTCGGCGAGTTCGTCGCGGTGGGCGGTCAGCGCGGCGGCGTCCAGCCGGGTGATGGCGGAGATCATCCCGCGAGGATAGGGATCAGCCGGCGACCCGCTGCAGGCGGGGCAGGTGCAGGTCGCGGAAGATCGCGGCCAGGCGCAGGGCGAAGACCAGGCCGACGCAGACGGCGGTGTTCACGGTGTCCGGGGCGCCGGCCCAGTGCAGGCCGAGATAGGCCGCGGCGCCGGCGAGTGCGGCGGTGGCGTACACCTCCTCGCGCAGCAGCAGCGGCGGGAACTCCCCGCACAGCACGTCGCGGACGACCTCGCCGGTGACGCCGGTCAGGACCGCGAGGATGAGCACGGCGACCGGGGTCACGTGGGCGTCGATCGCGGCGCGGGCGCCGATGACGGTGACGACGGCGAGGCCGAGGGCGTCGACGACCATGAGGGTGCGGTGCGGGAGGGTGCGGCGGCGCAGGTAGAGCATGGTGGCGACGGCGACGGTGGCGATCAGGACCAGCAGCAGCCAGTCGTGGGTCCAGTAGAGCGGGTGCCGGTCGAGGATGAGGTCGCGCAGGGTCCCGCCGGAGATGCTGGCCGCGAAGGCGAGAACGAGTCCGCCGAAGGGGTCCATGTTGGCCCGGTGCGCGGCCAGCACGCCGGAGGCGGCGAAGGCGGCGATGCCGAGGAGGTAGAGGGCGTGCAGCATGGCGCCTCCTTCACGAAGAGCGGTCCGGGAACCCACAGAGCCTGGCTCACCCGGCGCCCCGCCCGCATCGGCCGTTCGGCCACCGTCGGCGCCGCGGAGGTCAGCCTCGGACCCCCCGCGCAGGCCTCAGGGCGCCCAGGGGAGGCGGATCGCCTCGATCTCGGTGTCGGCGAGCAGCGCTTCGATGAGCGACGGCGGTCCGGCGACCTTGGTCGCCCACAGGTCGTAGTCGGTGCAGATCACCCACGCGTGGTCCTCGGCCCACAGGTTCGACGGCGTGAAGTCCGCCTCGGGGTTGTCGTACAGCGCGGCGGCGTCGCCGAGGCGCCCGGCGCGGACGTGCAGGTGGGCGAAGTCGAACCGGCGGACCAGCATGGGGTTGTAGTAGGCCAGGCAGCGGGTGTCCGGGCCCTCGGGGCTGTGTGCGGTGAGCAGTTCGACGAGCCGGTTCCAGGTCGGCCGGTCGAGGCTGCCCTCCGCGGGCGGCTCGATCCCGAGGGGCCAGCTGCCGTTCCTGCGGGCGCCCGAAAGACAGCGGTAGGACGGCAGCAGCCCCTCGGGTACGACCGCATCGCCCGTGCGCCGGGCGAGCTCGGCCCAGCGCAGCCGGCGCCAGCCGGGGCCGGGGTGCTCGGCGCGGCCGAGGCCGCCGCCGGTGGTGGTGAGCTCCTCCAGGCCGTGGTCCCCGACGGTGAGGGGGGTGACGCTCCCGGCGGCCAGGCCCGCCCGGCGGTGCTCGTCGTGGGTCGGACCTCCGGGGGCGCCCTCGCGCTCGTACATCGCGTTCAGCACCCAGGCCGCGTCCGGCAGCGGCGGCGGCATGAACCCCGTCAGGCCGTCGTCGTCGGCGAGCTCCCGCAGCCAGTCGGTGGCGCGGGACGGGGCGAGCGGCCAGCGGGCTTCGATCATGGGGGATGTCTCGGACATTCCGCCATGATCGCAGCCCGCCCGCGGAGAACGCCGGGACCGCGGGGGCCGGCTTGCTACGGCGCCGGCAGCTCTGCGAAATCGGCGACCAGTGCGCGGTGGTGGCCCGCCGTCCCGAGCGCCAGCGAGTCGGCCTTGGCGCGCTTGAGGTAGAGGTGGGCCGGGTGCTCCCAGGTCATGCCGATGCCGCCGTGGAGCTGGACGCACTCCTCGGCCGCGCGGACGGCGACGCCCGAGCAGTAGGCCTGGGCCACGGCGACCGTCAGCGGCGCGTCCGCGGCCCCGGTGGCCAGGGCGTCGGCGGCGGCCCGGGCCGCCGCGCGGGCCGAGGCCACGTCGAGCCAGAGCTGCGCGAGGCGGTGCTTGAGGGCCTGGAAGGAGCCGACGGGCCGGTTGAACTGGTGGCGGCCGCGGACGTACCCGACGGTCTCCGCCAGGCACCACTCGGCCAGCCCGAGCTGCTCCGAGGCCAGTAGACCGGCCCCGGAGAGCAGTGCTCCGGCTACGGCCGCGCGGGCGGTGGCCGGATCGGCGAGCCGGGTGCCTGCGGCCGCGTCGAGGCCGACGGTCGCGAGCGGCCGGGTCAGGTCAAGCGGAACCTGCGCGGTCATCGTGGCGGAGGCGGCCGGTACGGCGTACAGCCCGGTGTCCGCGAGGACCAGCAGCACATCGGCGGCCACCGCGTCGGCGACGGAGGTGACGGTGCCGCTAAGCACCCCGGCGCCGGAGTCCCGTACGGCCGGGGGCAGCGGCGCGCCGGGGGCCAGCGTCAGCGGCACGGCCGGTACGCAGATCTGCCGCCCGGAGGCCAGTTCGCGCAGCAGCGCGCCCGCCTCGGCCTCGGCCGGGTCGCAGCCGAGCAGGATCTCGGTCGCCAGCACCGCGCTCGTGAGGTAGGGGACGGGCGCCACGGCCCGGCCGAGCTCCTCCAGGACCACGGCCGCCTCCCGGTGGCTCGCGCCCTGGCCGCCGAGCTTCTCCGGTACGAGGAGGCCGGCGGCGCCGATCCCGGTGGCGAGGGTGCGCCACAGGTCCGGGTCGTGCGGGCGGCCCGTCTCGATCCGGGCGAGGATGCCCGGGGCGTCGCAGCGGCCGGCGAGGAGGGCCCGTACGGCGGACCGGAGCTCTTCCTCGGCCTCGGAGTACAGCAGGTCGAGGGTGGTGCCCGGCGCCGTCGGCGCGATCGGCGCGGTCGGCCGTACGGGGTCCGCCGGCTTCGTCTGCTCCGTCTGCTCCGTCTGCTCCGTCTGCTCCGTCATCGCTTCAGGTCCTTCCAGGCCAGGTCCTTGTCGTCGCGCGGCTCCGGGGGCAGGCCGAGGACGCGTTCGGCGACGATGTTGAGGAGGATTTCGCTGGTGCCGCCCTCGATGCTGTTGCCCTTGGCCCGCAGGTAGCGGTACCCGGCGTCGCGGCCGGTGAAATCGACCAGTTCGGGGCGGCTCATGGTCCACTCCCCGTACTGGAGGCCCTCCTCGCCGAGGAGTTCCACTTCCAGTCCGCTGATCTGCTGGTTGAGGCGGGCGAAGGCGAGCTTCATCCCCGACCCCTCCGGGCCGGGCTGTCCGGCGACGAGCTGCTGGCGCAGCCGCTCGCCGGTGAACCGGGCCACCTCGGCCTCGACCCACAGTTCGAGCAGGCGCTGGTGCAGCGCGTGCGTGCGCAGCTCGGGGCGCTCGCGCCAGGCGGCGGCGACGGGCGCGATCATGCCGCCCTCGCGCGGGATCCGCATGCCGCCGATGGAGACGCGCTCGTTCATGAGGGTGGTGCGGGCCACCGCCCAGCCCTGGCCGACGGCGCCGAGGCGGCGGGAGTCGGGGATGCGGACGCCGGTGAGGAAGACCTCGTTGAACTCGGCCTCGCCGGTGATCTGGCGCAGCGGCCGGACCTCGACGCCCGGGTCGTGCATGTCGCACAGGAAGTACGTGATGCCCTGGTGCTTGGGGAGCGCGGGGTCGGTGCGGGCGATCAGGATGGCCCAGCGGGCGGTGTGGGCACTGGAGGTCCACACCTTCTGCCCGTCCACGATCCAGTCGCCGGTCGTCTCCTCGCGGACGGCGCGGGTGCCGAGGGCCGCGAGGTCGGAGCCGGCGCCGGGCTCGCTGAAGAGCTGGCACCAGACCTCTTCGCCGGTCCACAGGGGGCGCAGGAAGCGCTGCTTCTGCTCCTCGGTGCCGTACGCGAGGATCGTCGGCGCGGCCATGCCGAGGCCGATGCCGATCCGGCGCGGGTCGTTGTCGGGGGCGCCGGCGGCCTCCAGCTCGGCTTCGACCACGGCCTGCAGGGAGCGCGGGGCGCCGAGTCCGCCGAGGCCCTCGGGGTAGTGGACCCAGGCCAGTCCGGCGTCGAAGCGTGCGCGCAGGAAGTCGGCGCGGTCGGCGGCGGCGGGCGGGTGTGCGGCGAGCAGTTCCCGTACGCGGGCGCGCAGTTCCTCGGCGGTGGCGGTCACCGGGCACCGCCGTCCGCGGCCGCTGCCGTGCTCGGCCCCGGTACGACCACCAGCCGGCCGGTCGTGGTGCCGTCGGCGAGGCGCTGGACGGCGTCGGCGGCCCCGGCGAGCGGGACCCGTTCACTGACCAGTGGCTTGACGGCGCCCTCGGCGGCGAGCCGGGTGAGCTCGGTGTGGCAGGCGAGGATGGCGGCCGGCTCCTTGGCGGCGTACAGGCCCCAGTGGAGTCCGAGGATCGTGTAGTTCTTCACCAGGGCGTGGTTGAGGGCGGGGGCGGGGATGGCGCCGCTCGCGAAGCCGACGACCACGATCCGGCCCTCGAAGGCCACGCATTTGGCGGAGGCGGTGTAGGAGTCTCCGCCGACCGGGTCGTAGACGACGTCGGCGCCGCGTCCCGCGGTGAACTCCTTGACGCGGGCCGCGATCCCGGCCGGGTCCTCGCTCGTCCGGTCGATGACGAAGTCGCAGCCGAGTTCCTCGGCGGTACGGGCCTTCGCCTTGCCGCCGACGACCCCGATGACGGTGGCGCCGGCGGCCTTGCCGAGCTGCACGGCGGCGCTGCCGACCCCGCCCGCGGCGGCGTGCACGAGGAGCGTCTCGCCGGCCTGGAGCCGCGCCCGGCGGTGCAGGCCGAACCAGCCGGTCTGGTAGCCGATGTGCAGGGCGGCCGCCTCGGCGTCGTCGAGGGTGTCGGGGGCGGGCAGCAGGGCGCGCGCGGAGGCGGTGACGTACTCGGCGAATCCGCCGTGGGGCAGGCTCGGGTTGGCGATGACGCGGCGGCCGTCCTCGGTCTCGCCGCAGATCTCGACGCCGGGGGTGAAGGGCAGGGGCGGGCGGATCTGGTACTGGCCGCGGGCGAGCAGGGCGTCGGGGAAGTTGACGTTGGCGGCGAGGACCCTGAGCTTCACCTCGCCCTCGCCGGGCACCGGTTCGGGAACCTCCTCGAGGCGCATGGCCTCGCGGGGCTCGCCGGGGGTGTGTACTCGCCATGCCTGCATCCGGGGCCTCCAGCCGCCGTCGAGGAACCACGCTCGGCGGCATACTAAGCGGTCGCTTGTGTCCTTGGGAACCCGGACACCAGGATTCGGAGCGGCCGGAGCCGGGGGCTCCCCGGTCGCGGCCATTCAGATCTGGACCTCGGCACGCTATCGATGGGCCCATGCATCCCCCCGAGAACAGCGTGGCACCCGCAAGCGGCCCGGCCGGACCTCCCGGGCTGTCAGGACCGCCCGGTCTGCCGGGGCTGCCCGCACCGCCGCCGCTCGGCGCCGCCGCGCTCCCCCAGGGCACGTACGAGGGCCGGGTGGTCCTCGTGACCGGCGGCGGCACCGGGCTCGGCAAGGCCATCGCGACCGAGTTCGCGCGGCTCGGCGCGGATCTGGTGATCGCCGGGCGCCGGGCCGAGCAGCTGAAGTCGGCGCGGGAGGAGCTCGCCGCCGTGCCCGGTGCGGGCCGGGTGACCGCGGCCGTCTGCGACATCCGGGACCCGGAGCGGGTCGCGACGGCCTTCGACGCGGCCGGGGCGGCCTTCGGGCTGCCGGACGTGCTGGTCAACAACGCGGCCGCCAACTTCCCCTGCCCGGCGGAGGACCTGTCGCCGAACGCCTGGCGGGCGGTCGTCGACATCACCCTTACGGGTACCTGGTTCATGACCCGCGAGTTCGGCCGGCGCCACCTCGCCGAGGGCAGCGCCGGGTCGATCGTGAACATCGGCGCCTCGTACGCCTGGACGGGCGGGCCGGGCTTCGCCCACAGCGCGGCGGCGAAGGCCGGGGTGAAGAACCTGGTGGAGACGCTCGCCGTCGAGTGGGGCCCGTACGGCATTCAGATCAACGGGCTGGTGCCCGGGCTGTTCCCGCACGCCGACATGACCGCAGACATCCGCGGCGGCCTGGAGCGGGCCGCTCCCGATGCCAAGGACGCCCGGCAGCCCGCCCTGCGGGTCGGCGCGCCGCGCGAACTGGGCTGGGCGGCCACCTTCCTGGCCTCTCCCTACGCCCGCTTCATCACGGGACACACCCTGGTGGTGGACGGCGCGAACTGGCAGCGCCGGGCTCTCGTGAACCCCGAGGTGGTCCCGGTCCGGGAGCAGTTGGGCCGGGGCCCCTTCGCGGCGCGGCCGCAGGAGTAGCGCGCCCGGCGCCGTCGGTGCACGGCGGGGACGGCGGAGAGGCCGTCCGCGGCGGCTACCGCAGGCTGCGGGAGCGGCTGCGGCCGGCCACGTCCGGGACGCGTTCGCGGTCCGCCCGTGCTCAGCCGCCGGTGAAGTGCGGGGGCCGGCGCGCCGCCTTGGCGGTGTAGCCCTCCCGGCAGTCGTCCGAGGTGAGGGTGAGGGCCGCGGTCATCGCGACGCGGTCGAGGGCCGCCGGCAGGGCCGCGTCCGCGAAGCCGTCGACCGCCCGCTTGATGCCCTGGACCGCGAGCGGGGCGTTCGCCGCGATCTCCGCCGCCACCGACCGCGCGGTCCGCGCCAGTTCCGCGGGCGGGACGACCAGTTGGACGAGGTTCAGGCGCTCGGCGGTGGCGGCGTCGATCCGGCGTCCGGTCAGCGCGAGGAACTTGGCCCAGCCCGCGCCCGCCTCCCGGGCTATGCGCAGGTCGCCGCCCGCGTCCACCGCCACGCCCAGACCGGCCTCCGGCAGGGCGAAGACGGCGTCGTCCGCCGCCACCCGGATATCGGCCATCAGGGCCAGCTCGAAGCCGAAGCCCAGGCAGTACCCCTGGACCGCGGCCACCACGGGCTGCGGGAGGCGGGCCAGGACGGCGAAGCGCTCGTGGACCCAGCGGATGCCCTCGTAGTAGTTCCGGGTCCGCTCCGCCCCGGACTCCCCCGTGATCGCCCCGCCCGGGGCGGTCACGTCGATGCCCGCGCAGAAGGCCCGGCCCTCGGCCCGCAGCAGGACGACGCGGACGCCGGGATCGAAGCGGATCCGGTCCGCCAGCAGGCCCAGCTGGCGGGTGGACTCCCAGCTCCAGCCGTTGAGCTTGTCCGGCCGGCACAGGGTGAGGACCGCGATCCCGTCCGCTACGTCCAGACGGATCCGCTCCTCACCCTCCGCGATCTCCGTGCTGATGGTGTCGATCACCCCGTCACCCTAGGGGGCACCGATCAGCGCGGGAAGACCTCGAACGGCACTGCCGGGCGGCCGCCGAACCGGGCCGCCGCCTGCTGGGCGTTGCCCGTCAGGAAGGTGCGTACGTACTCCTCGGGGTCCTGCTCGGTGAGCGCCTCGATGTACGCCTTGTGCTCCAGCAGGGACTTGACGGAACGCTCCAGGCCGGGCCCGGCGTCGGCCGCGTGCGTCGGCGTGCTGGAGCCGGCCACCGCGACCCAGCGCACCCCGTCCCAGGGCTCCAGGCCCTGCTCGCTGATGAGTTCGGGGAAGATCCACCGGTTGCCGGCGTCGCCCGCCGCGTCCAGGGCGGCCCGGCCGACGGCCTTGTGGTCGGGCGTGTTCCAGAAGCCGCCGCCGCCCTGCCCGCCCCATGTGTCGCGGTGGTTGAGGGTGATGATCAGCTCCGGGCGGTGCCGGCGGATGGCGGCCGCGATGTCGCGGCGCAGGTCCAGGCCGTACTCGACGATCCCGTCGCGGTGGTCCAGGAACTCCACTTCGGAGACGCCCACGACGGCCGCGCTCGCGCGCTGCTCCGCCTCGCGCAGCGGGCCGCAGGCCTCGGGGGCGACGGAGTCGATGCCTGCCTCGCCGCGCGTGGCGAGGACGTAGACGACCTCCCGGCCCCCGTCCGTCCAGTCCGCGATGGCGGCCGCGCAGCCGTACTCCAGGTCGTCGGGGTGGGCGACGACCGCGAGGGCGCGCGTCCAGTCGGTGGGCATGGGCTGCAAGGGCGCCGGCTGATCGGATCGTTGTTCGCTCATACGTCGCACAATAAGCGAATGGACAGATACGGGAGGGTCATTGCCCTGCTCGACGGCACAGGTACGTTCTTCGAACCGGCGCACACCGCCTTCCCCGGGGCGAGCGCCGACGACTGGGCCCGGGCGGGCGCCCTGGACCCGGGCGCGGCCGGGCCGGACGGGTCGTGGCGGCTGGACTTCCGGTGCTTCGCCGTCTCCCGGCCGGGCGGCCGGTGGGTCCTGGTCGACGCCGGGGTCGGTCCTGCGCACGGGCCGGCCGCCGGCTGGGCCCCGGTGCCGGGCCGGCTGCCCGAGGCCCTCGCGGGGGCGGGGATCGCGCCGCAGGACGTGGAGGCAGTGGTCCTGACCCACCTGCACGAGGACCATGCGGGGTGGGTCAGGGACGCGGCCGATCTGCCGTTCTTCCCTCAGGCGCGGTACGTCGTACAGCGCGCGGAGGTGGCGGCGCTGGACCGGGCGGACCCGGTGTGGGACTGGGCGGTGGCTCCGCTGCGGGCCGCCGGGCGACTGCACGAGGTGGAGGGGGTGCACCGGCTCGCCCCCGGCCTGACCCTGCTGCCGACGCCGGGTCACACGCCGGGGCACCAGTCCGTGGTCGTGGAGGGGTCGGACGGGTCGCGGGAGGTGCTGGTGACCGGTGATGTGCTGGTGCATGCCGTGCAGTTGGGCAATCCGGCCGTGCCGTACTCCCACGAACGGGACCGGGAGGCGGCGCGCACGTCGCGCCGGGCCCTGCTGACCCGGGCCTCGGAGCGCGGTGCGCTGCTGGCCACGGCCCATCTGACGCGCGCGTTCGTGGAACCGCCGGCGCTGTCGGGGCCGTTGTCGGACCGGGCGGATACCTTGCCTTCATGACTGAATTCGTACTGGTGGCAGGTGTCTGGCTCGGGGCGTGGGCCTGGGACGAGGTGGCCGCGCAGTTGCGCGCGGCCGGGCAGGGGGCCCGTCCCGTGACACTGTCCGGGGTCGCCGAGAAGCAGGGGGCTCCGGCCGGGCAGCAGATCCATGTCCAGGACATAGTGGAGGAGATCGAGCGCCTCGATCTGCGCGATGTCGTCCTGGTCGGGCACAGCTATGCGGGCATTCCCGTCGGGCAGGCCGCCGAACGCATCGGCGACCGGCTGAAGCACGTGGTGTTCGTCGACGCCAGTGTGCCGGCCCACGGCGAGTCCTTCGTCTCCGCCTGGTGGCAGGGCCCGGCCGCGATGGAGGCCGAGCTCGCCGGCAACGGCGGGTTCTGGGCCCCGCGGACGGCCGCCGACTACGAGGGCCAGGGGCTCACCGACGAGCAGATATCCCGCATCGTGGGCGGCTCGACGCCGCACCCCGGCGCCTCGCTCTCGGAGCCGGCCGTCCTGGCACGGCCGCTCGGCGACCTTCCGGCGACGTACGTCAAGTGCCTGCTGGACGGCCCCGAGCCGACCGAGGACGTGGCCCGGCTGCTCAAGGGCGGGCGCTGGCGGCTGGTCGAGATGGACACCGGCCACTGGCCGATGTTCTCCCAGCCGGCGGAACTCGCCCGGATCCTCCTCGACGCGGGCGGGAACTGACAACCCCTAGGGAGTGTCGTCAAAGTGCCCCGCCGGCCAGACGGGACTTTGACGACACGACCTAGCGGGCCAGGTCGTCCCGTACGAGGGCCAGCAGCCGGTCCAGTACGCGCGGGCCGCCGGCCCGGACCCCGTCGTGCTCGAACTCGTCGGTGACCCAGGTCCGCAGGCCCCGGATCGCGCGCGCCGTCTCCAGGGAGTGCGCGGTGTCCACGTAGAGGTCGTCGTGGTAGACGGCGGCGGCCACCGGCACCTCGTTCTCGGCCAGCCGGGCCGGGTCGTAGAGGGGCGCCCAGCCGGTACGGGCCGCCAGCAGCTCCGCGGTCTCGCGCAGCGGGGCCAGGGCCGGGTCCGTGGTGAAGTGCCAGGGATGGACGTTCTCGGCGGTGAAGAGCAGGGGCTCGTCGCCCGCGAGGGTCTTCGCGGCGTCGAAGCGGGAGTGGCGGGCACGCACCCGGTCGGCGGCCCAGCCGGTCGGGGTGGCGGGGTCCTGGGCGTAGATCGACTCGTGGAGCAACGCGTAGAGGGGGTGTCCGGCGAAGGAGAGGAGCCCTCGGACGCCTTCGAGGAAGGCGTCGGAGAGGGCCGGCCCGGCCGGGGTCGGGACGAAGGCGTCCTCCAGGAGGTAGTGCAGCTGGTGGCTGCCGTCGCCCGAGCCCAGGAGGATGCCGAGGGACTGGAAGGCCTCGACGGTGAGGCGGTGGCCGCCGGGGAGTTCGGCCGGGCGCTCGGCGAGGTGGGCGGCGATGCGCCGGGCACGCTCCACGTCCATGGGGTAGCGGGCGTAGTGCGCGCGGGTCTTGTGCTCCATGCGGGGGTAGGCCGCCTCGTACACCTCATCGGCGGTGGCGGTCAGCGAGGGGAGGCCGCCGGTGATCAGCGCGGCGGTGAGGCCCTCGGGTGCCGTGCTCAGGTAGCGGGTGGCGCAGAAGCCGCCGAAGCTCTGGCCGAGCACGGTCCAGGGCGCGCCGCCGGTCAGGGCGGGGCGGATCGCCTCGGCGTCGCGCACGATCGAGTCGGAGCGGAAGTGGGCGAGGTACTCGGCCTGCTCGGCGGGCGTGCCGCGCAGGGGCAGGGTCTGCCGGTTCAGCGGGGTGGAGCGGCCCGTTCCGCGCTGGTCGAGGAGCAGCACCCGATACTCGGTCAGGGCCCGCTCCAGCCAGGCCTGGCGGCCGATGAACCGCCGGGCGCCGAATCCGGGCCCGCCCTCCAGGTACAGCAGCCAGGGCAGCGCGGCCGGGTCCTTGCCGGTGGCGACCACCTCGCGCGCGTACAGCTCGATCCGCTCTCCGTCGGGCCGCTCGTGGTCGAGCGGCACGGTGAAGTGGTGGTCGGTCAGGACGGTGCCGGGCTGACGGTAGGTGTGCGCGGTGGTCACGGACGGCCCCTGGGGTACGAGGAGATGCGGAAACCCGCGCTCCGGCCGGGTCGCGGCCGGGCGCGGGTGAGGTCCGCCCGATTCTAGTACGGGTCCCCGCTGTGGCTCGGGGCTTACGGGTGGGCCGTCAGAACTCGACGACCGACCGGAGCACTTCGCCGCGTTCCATCCGGGCGAAGGCGTCCTCGACCCCGTCCAGCGGGATCTTCTCGGACACGAAGGCGTCCAGGTCGAGCCGGCCCTGCAGGTAGAGGTCGATGAGCAGGGGGAAGTCCCGCTCGGGCAGGCAGTCCCCGTACCAGGAGGACTTGAGGGCGCCGCCGCGCCCGAAGACGTCGATGAGCGGGAGTTCCAGCTTCATGTCCGGGGTCGGGACGCCGACCAGGACCACCGTGCCCGCCAGGTCGCGCGCGTAGAAGGCCTGCCGGTAGGTCTCGGGGCGGCCCACGGCCTCGATGACCACGTCGGCGCCGTTTCCGCCGGTCAGGCCCTGGATGGCCTTGACCACGTCCTCGCTGCGGCCGTTGACGGTGTGCGTGGCGCCCAGGCCCCGCGCCCACTCCAGCTTCCGGTCGTCCAGGTCGACGGCGATGATCCGCGAGGCCCCGGCCAGCCGGGCGCCGGCGACGGCCGCGTTGCCCACTCCCCCGCAGCCGATGACGGCGACGGAGTCGCCGCGGCCGACGTTGCCCGTGTTCAGGGCGGCGCCGAGGCCGGCCATCACCCCGCAGCCCAGCAGTCCGGCGGCGGCGGGCGCGGCGGCCGGGTCGACCTTGGTGCACTGCCCGGCCGCGACCAGGGTCTTCTCGGCGAAGGCCCCGATGCCGAGGGCTGGCGACAGCGGGGTGCCGTCCTCCAGGGTCATGGGCTGGGTGGCGTTGTGCGTGGCGAAGCAGTACCAGGGGCGGCCGCGCTTGCACGCCCGGCAGTTCCCGCACACCGCCCGCCAGTTGAGGACGACGAAGTCGCCGGGGGCGACGGATGTGACGTCCGGGCCGACGGATTCGACGATTCCGGCGGCCTCGTGGCCGAGCAGGAAGGGGAACTCGTCGTTGATGCCGCCCTCGCGGTAGTGCAGGTCGGTGTGGCAGACCCCGCAGGCCTGGACCCGGACCAGCGCCTCGCCGGGTCCCGGGTCGGGCACGAGGATCGTCGTCGTCTCCACCGGTGCGCCCTTGCTCCGGGCGATGACCCCTCGTACGCGATGCGTCACGTGCTACCCCGATCTCGATCTCGTTCGAATCCCATGAGCAACGTACACGGAGACCACCTCATAAGGGAGTTGTGTCACATCCCGGCGCGTGATCCGGCCAACTCCGGCGGAAGTGCCTCGCGCAGCGCCGCACCGAAGGCGGCCACGGCCGGATGGGCGGCGGCTCCGCTGCGGAAGGCGACCTTCGTACGGCGCTCCATGAGCAGCCGGGTGAGGCCGACGGCGGGGTCCGCGTGTCCCGCGACCCCGAGCTGCGGCACCACCGCCACGCCTTGCCCGGCCGCGACCAGGGCGAGCACGGTGGCGAACTCGTCCACCTGGTGGCGGACCCGCGGGGTGAACCCGGCGGCCTGGCAGGCCCGCACCGCCATGGCCCGGCAGAGCGTGCCGGGCGTGGCCGTGATCCAGGGCGCGTCGGCGTACGTACGCAGAACCGCGCCCTGGTCGGGGCCGGGACCGGGGCCCGCACCCGGCTCCGGCCCTGGCCCTGGCTCCGGCCGCGCACCGGGCCCCGTACCCGGTCCCCGGCCGGTCGCCGGTGCGGCCAGGTACATCGCCTCCCGGTACAGCGGCTCGGTGGCCAGCCCGGGCTCCTCCGGCGTCGGCACGAAGTCGTACTCGTGGACCAGGGCCACGTCCAGGTCCCCGGCCCGCAGCGCGTGCGCGACCGCCGCCGGGTCGGTCTCCGAGACCATCGGCTCCAGCCCCGGATGGCGGCGGGCCAGGATGACCAGGGCGGCCGGGACGATGGCCCTCGTGGCGGTGGGGAAGGCCCCGATCCGCAGCGCCCCGGCCAGGCCGCTGCGCGCCTCGGCGAGATCGGCGTCGGCCTGTTCCAGCCGCTCCAGCACGGCTTCCGCGTGGCGGACCAGGTTCTGCCCGGTGGGGGTGAGCCGGACCCGGCGGCCGGTGCGCTCCAGCAGCGGCAGGCCGGCCTCGCGTTCGAGGACGCCGAGCTGCTGGGACACCGCCGAAGGGCTGAAGGAGAGGGCCTCGGCCACGGCGGCGATGGTCCCGCGGCGGGCCAGTTCGCGCAGCAGGCGCAGGCGTCGTACATCGAGCATCGGCTCAGCTTACGCTTCATGTAAGAAATGCGAACTGGATTCGATGCTTCGGACAGGTCAGGCTCGACGTCATGCGACAGGACTTCTCCCTGCACGGGATCCACGTACCCCTGATCACCCCCTTCACCGCCGGCGGTGACATCGCCGCCGACGCCCTGGAAGCCCTCGCGCACGAGGTGCTCGACGCGGGCGCCACCGGGATCGCGGCGCTCGGCACCACCGCCGAGACCGCCGCCCTCGACGAGTCGGAGCGCGATCTCGTCACCGATGTCTGCGCGCGGGTCTGCCGGGAGCGCGGCGCGCTGCTGAGCGTGGGGGCCGGCGCGAGCGGCACCCGGGCCGCGGAGGCGTCGCTCGCCCGGCTGGCCCGGTGGCCCGAGGTGCGGGCCGCGCTGGTGACGGTGCCGTCGTTCGTACGGCCGGGGGCGGCCGGGGTGGTGGCGCACTTCACGCGGCTGGCCGAGGTGAGCCCCGTACCGCTGATCGTCTATCACATCCCGTACCGGACCGGGCAGCCGCTGGACGAGGCCGCCCTGCGGGCCGTCGGGTCGCTCGCCGGGGTGGCCGGAGTGAAGTACGCGGCGGGCGGCATCGACCAGGAGACGGTGGCGCTGCTGGGGCGCCTGCCGGACGGTTTCGACGTGATGGCGGGCGACGACGCGTTCGCCTCGCCGCTGATGGCGCTCGGCGCGGCGGGCGGGATCCTCGCCTCGGCGCACCTCGAAACGGCGCGGTTCGTGGAGCTCGCGGCGGCTTGGCGGGCGGGCGACGCGGACCGGGCCCGCTCGCTGGGCCACGCCCTGGCCCGGCTCTCCGCCGCGGTCTTCGCCGAGCCCAATCCGGTGGTCATCAAGGGAGTGCTCCACGCTCAGGGCCGCATCCCGACCCCGGACGTCCGCCTCCCGCTGCTCCCGGCGCACCCGGATTCGGTCATGGCGGCCCTGAAGGAACTCACCGGGTTCTAGGGACTGTCGTCAAAGTGGCGTCGGCCGCCCGAAGGGCAGGCCCCGCCGGCCAGACGGGACTTTGACGACACGACCTAGGCCCGCGTCAGCCGGTCCTCGGGGCCCGGGGCGACCCGGGCCCCGCCAATTGTCCGAAAAGCCCCTCCCTAGGCGATTGGCGGATAACGCGGCAGTCGCCCGAATCAGGCATGCGGACGGGCGAGTTGCCCGTATTGCGGAGCGGGCCCGCGGCCCGTGATGTGAGTCACGCGGGCCACCTCAACATCATTTCCCCGAAAGGGCCGATTCCCTTTTCCCGGCGGGAAAGTTGGCAATTCTCCGAAGCCCTTTTCAAGGTCATTCTCGGGGCCGATAGCGGGATGTCGATCTCCGGGTCAAATTCAACTCTTGTTCCGGTCGCGCGGACTCACTTACGGTCGCCTCGTTCCCGGTGGTCAGCTGCCCCATCCGGCCACCACCAGGGCTCTCCCGTACCCCGCACGTGAGGAATTCCGCCATGCCCGCAAAGGGAAAGCACCGCCGGCCCAAGCACAACCCGATCACCCGCAAGCTGGCCCTGGCCGGCACGGGCGGCGCGGCATTGGCCCTTCCGTTGATCAGTGCGACCACGGCCGGTGCGGCGGAGGTGGCGGCCGCGCCCACGACGTACTCGGTGGTCAGCGGTGACACCCTGTCCGAGATCGCGGCGAAGCACTCCATCAGCGGCGGCTGGAAGCAGCTCTACGAGGCGAACCGCGGCATCGTCGGCGCCAACCCGTCGATCATCCGCCCCGGCATCAAGCTGAGCCTCGGCACCCAGGCGAACACCACCACGGCCACTCAGGCCGTCGCGAAGACCGCCAAGACCGCCAAGACCTACGCGAACAACCTCGACGGCTGGATCCGCGAGTCGCTCGACGTCATGGCGCAGCACGGAATTCCCGGCAGCTACGACGGAATTCACCGCAACGTGATGCGGGAGTCCTCCGGCAATCCGCTGGCCATCAACAACTGGGACTCCAACGCCGCGGCCGGCATTCCCTCCAAGGGACTGCTCCAGGTGATCGACCCGACCTTCCGCGCCTATCACGTCCCGGGCACGTCCCAGGACTCCTACGACCCGGTCGCCAACATCACCGCCGCCTGCAATTACGCGGCCGCCCGCTACGGCTCGATCGACAACGTCAACGGCCCGTACTGAACCGGCCGGGGCGGTGGGCCGAGCACCGCCTCGCTCAACTCCGCCCTGACCGCCTCGGTGCGGCCCGGCAGCAGCCCCAACTGCACGTGGCCGACGGCGTGCTCGGGCGCCCCGTCGGCCAGACGGGACTTTGACGACACGACCTAGGCCTCAGGCCGGCGTACGCCGCCTCCGCGCTCGGGCGCGGGCCAGGGTGCGCAGGGGGGCGGCCACCCCGTAGCCGATGTCCTTGCGCAGGGCTCCGGCGCCGGCCCGCTCCACCGCGCCGAGCTGGTGCTCCATGAGCTCCGTCATGGTGGCGATGACCGGCCGCAGCCCGGGTTCGGCGAGGGCCAGGATGCCGTCGGCGGCCTCCAGTGCGGTACGGGCGCGCCGGCACTCGGCGGCGAGCAGCTCACGCACCGCCGGGGTGTCGCGGGCCCGTTCCAGGTCGGCGCGGGTCACGGAGTGCTCGGCCAGGCGCGAGGCGGGCAGGCACAGGCGGCCCTCCGCGAGGTCCCCGGAGAGGTCCGCGAGGAAGTCGACCCGCTGGGCGGCGTCGACGAACCGCCGCCAGCCCGCGGCCTGTTCGGCGTCGGGCCCGCCCTGGTACTGGAGGCCGGTGAAGATCACCACCCCGGGCCAGGCATAGGCGTCGAGGTACTCCTGGAAGTCCTCCTCGGTGGCGAATCCGTCGAAGTCGGCTTCGGCCGTGGCCGCACCGTCGAGGAAACGCGTGACCCAGTGGACGGGCAGGCCGCGGGAGCCGACCGCGTGGGCGTAGGCGCGCAGCAGCGGGTCGGGGCTGTCCCCGCCGCGCAGCGCGGAGTCCACTTCCGCAGCCAACTCCTTGAGGGCGTGGGCCCGTTGTCCGGGGGTGCCGGTCTCGGCGACGTCGTCGACCCGGTTCATGAACGCGAGGCCGGCCGCGAGCCACGGCACCAGGGGCGGCGCGGCCAGCAGCCGCAGGGCCAGGTAGGGGGCCGGTTCGCGGCGGAGCACCCGGCGGGCGGCGTGCGTGTAGTCGTCCCGCAGCCGGGGGTCGCGTATCCCGGCAGCGGTCAGCGTGGTGCGCCAGGTGGGCATGGTGGCCGGGCTCCCTCGTCAGTTCCGGTAGACCTTCTTGACCTTGCCATCGGTACCCGCGAGCACAAAACCGCCCTGGCCGTAGGGGTCGCTGAGATAGGGGCGCATGGACGGTGTCCCGTCCTGCCAGATCTCGACGTTGATGTAGCGCGAGGTCGGATTGGGGATGCCGAGGTCCTGCTTGGACTGCTCCAGGAGGGCGGGCAGGGCGTCCCACTCGACCTTGGCCATGTCGATCAGCGGTTTGCCGTCCTTGACCGTTCCGGCCGGGCCGCTGCGCTTGGCGGCGCCGTTGCGGTACTGCCAGGAGTCGACGGTCCTGGCTCCGGGGGCGGTGGGGATCGAGGCGATCACGTACCCGTCGTAGATCTTCATGTCCACGAAGGTGGTGGTGCCGGTCTGCTGCTTCAGCGCCTCGATGGCGGTGCGGATGTTGGCGGGCGCGATCAGGGAGCCCTTGGGCGGTTCGACGGTGCCGCCGGTCTGCGGCGTGCTCGTCTTCGGGGTCGGGCTCGGGGACGGGGTCGAATCGGCGGTCGGGCCCGCGGGGCCCGTCGAGGCCGAATGGGTCGCGCCGCCCTTCGCGGCGCCGCCGTCGTCGTCCCGGTCGGAGAGCGACTTCACGACGCCGGTCACGCCGACCGCGAGGACCACGGCGATCAGCCCGGCGAGCAGGGCCGGGCGCCGGCGCGGGGCGGCCGGGGCGGGGACGGGCACCGTGGCCGCGTACGGGTTCGGGCCCGGCGGCCGACCCGTCGCCGGGCTGGGGCCGGGGCCGGGGCCGGGGCCCGGGCCGGACAGCGGCTGCATCGGGGGCGGCGTCGGCGGCCCGTACTGGCCCAGGGCGACCGGAGGCGTGACCGGGGTGGCACCGCCAAGAGCACTGCTCGCGCTGCGGAGCAGGGCTTCCAGCTCCTCGCCGTCCGGACGCGCACCCGGGTCCCGCACCAGCAGCCGTTCCAGTACGGGCCCCAGCGGTCCGGACCGCACCGGCGCGGGGATCGGCTCGTCCAGCACGGCGACCACCGTGGCCAGACTGGTGGCCCGGCGCAGCGGGTGGACGCCCTCCGCGGCCACGTACAGCAGCATGCCCAGCGACCACAGGTCGGAGGCCGCCAGCCCCTCCTCGCCCCGCACCCGCTCCGGCGCGATGTACTCCGGCGAGCCGATCAGCACCCCGGTCGAGGTCAGCGCGGTCGACCCGTGCAGCGCCGCGATCCCGAAGTCGGTGAGCACGGCCGATCCGTCGGGCCGCAGCAGCACGTTGGCCGGCTTCACGTCCCGGTGCAGGACCCCTTCGGCGTGTGCGGCCCGTAGCGCCGACAGCACGTCGAGCCCGAGCCGCAGCACCTCTGCCACCGGCATCGGCCCCGGTGCCAGCCGGTCGTACAGGGAGCCGCCCTTGACCAGCTCCATCACGATCCACGGATGCCCCTCGGCGCCGTCCGCCGGCTCCACGATGTGGTGGATCGTGACGACGTGCGGGTGCGCCAGGCGGGCCAGTGCGCGGGCCTCGCGGACGGCCCGTTCGCGCAGTTGGTCGGCGAGACCGGGCTGGGCGGCGGCGGTCGCCGGGTCCGGCGGGCGCACCTCTTTGAGTGCGACATCCCGGTGCAATGCGATGTCGCGGGCGCGCCACACCGTTCCCATGCCGCCGCTGCCCAGGGGCGCGATCAGTTCGAAGCGCCCGCCGACCAGTTGTCTGCCGGCCTCACTGTTGTCCATGGGCGGTCATCGTAGGGGCCGCCTGCGTCAGCAGCGTCGGCGGTCCACCGTCACGGTGCCCTGCTCGGTCGCCACCGTGCGGTCGTAGCAGCCGCCGGGAGCGCCCGAACCCAGGAGCCGGTGGCGGGCGTTGGTCGTGCCGACGGCGTGCCGCTGGTCGCGCGGGACGTTGGCCGTGTAGGTGGCGTCGCCCGTGTACCGGTCGTCCAGTCGGGACCATTCGACCTGCCGGCCGCCCCGCAGGGTGACGGTGTCCGCGGCGTCGCCGAGCGAGAGGGCGGTGCGCAGCCGGTCACCGGCGCCGAGGGTGGTCTCGCCGTCCATCGTGTACGTGCGCTTCGTGCGGGTGGCGGTCGCCCCGCGGGTCACCGTCTCCTCGTCGGTCCAGGTGGCGTCGAGCGCGTCCCGGGCCTCGCCCTCCGTCCAGCGGTGGACGGAGGTGCCCCGCACGGCCCGCGTGACGGTGGTGGTGACCCGGCCGTGGGAGGTGTCGAGGTGGCCTGCGACGGTGAGCCGGTGGCTGCCTTCGGTGTCCAGGCGGTGCTCGGCGCCGGGCGCGGCGGGCGTCCAGCGCGAGGAGCCCTGGGGCGCGCCCTCCTCGTGGCGGGTCAGCGCGCCGGTGACGACCTCGCGGGCCCCGTCCTGCCAGAGCAGCAGGTTGGCGGGGGTGTTCCAGCCGCTCCGGCCCTCCGGGACCCCGGCGACGTGGACCTCGATCCGGTGCGGGAGGCCGTCGTTGAGGACGGCGGCGTAGGGGGTGAGGTCGTAGCGGATCGGCTGGACGTCGAAGGCTCGGGGGCCGGGGGTGACGTACCAGAGGAAGGGGTTGGACCAGCCGCCGGTCCAGACGGTGGGGAAGGGCGCGGCGACTCCGGCGAGCTGCCCGTCGACGGAGACCTGGACCTCGCGGTAGGGGCCGTCGGCGGCCTTGCAGGAGTACGGGGCGGCGTCGGGGGCGGTCATGTACCAGTACTCCTCGCAGCCGCCGCCGGAGCCGGTGGCGTACACCTCGGCGAGGAGCCGTTCGGTGTTGCGCGGGGTGGTGAGGGTCGGGCCGGTGAGCGGCAGCACGCGGTCGGGCGTCGCGGGGGCCGGGTTGCGGCCGTCGGTGGCGTAGAAGGTCAGGCTGACCCTGACGTCGATGACGCCGGTGTAGGTGTCGTTGACGACGTTGCCGATGAGCATCTCGACCGGCTGCGGACGGCTGAGGGTGTCGCGGTACTGGGTGACGTCCTTCTCGACGGACCAGGTGATCCCGTCGGGCGAGGGCTGGGGCGTGGAGGTGTGGAGGATCTGCACCCCGCCGACGGAGAGGTGGCCCAGGCGGTCGTACTGGCGGCCCTTGACCTTGCCGTCGAGGCGGAGCACCACCTTGGCCCAGGTGCCCGCGCCGCAGGCCGTGGGCGGTGCGTAGCTCCCGCGGTACGGGGTGAAGTCCCGGAACTGGGCCTCCGCCATGGTCACCTCGCAGGCCCGGGTCGCGGGCCGGGCGACGGGCGGGGCGGCGGTGAGGGGGTCGTGCCAGTCGGTGCCGAACTCCGCCGGCGGGGTCGTCGCGGCTCCGGCGGGGGCGACGGGCGCGCCGGAGCCGGTGGACCTGCCGGAGCCGGTGGGGTCGGCCGCGCTCGCGGGTCCCGCGGCGGCCAGGGTGGCCGTGGCCAGCGCGAGCGCGCCGAGCAGGCCCATGATCCTGTGTCGTCTCATGGGCCCGCAGTGAAACCCGACCCGGCCGGTCACCGCCAGAGCCGGTGGCCGGCTCTGGCCGGAACTCGCCGGTGCGTGGCGGACCTGTCGCGTGGCGGGACTCAGCCCGCGGCGGGGAGGAGCACCACGCCGTCGTCGTCCGCGTGCAGTACGGCACCGGGCCGGAAGGTGAGCCCGCCGATGGTGACGGGCTCGTCCACCGTGCCCGCGCCGGTCTTGCCGCTCTTGCGGGGGACGGTGCCGAGCGCCTTGATGCCGAGGTCGAGGGCGCCGAGCGCCACGCTGTCCCGTACCGCGCCGTTGATGATCAGACCGGCCCAGCCGTTGCGCTGCGCCGCAGCGGCGAGCAGGTCTCCGACCAGGGCGGTGTGCAGGGAGCCGCCGCCGTCCACGACGAGGACCGCGCCGCCGCCCGGTGTGTGGACCAGCTCGCGCAGCAGGGCGTTGTCCTCGTGGCACGCGAGGGTTCGTACGGGCCCGGCGAAGAGCCGTCGGCCGCCGAAGGGGCGGAACTGCGTGGTGCAGATGCCGAGTCCTTCGCCGTGCTCGTCGTACAGGTCGGCGGTGGGGACGGGGGTGACACTCATCCGGTTCGGGGCTCCTCGCAGCTCGTACGTCGCGCCGTGCGGGCCCAGCCTATGAGCTGGTCCGCGGGATTCAGTCGCGGGAGTTGCCGAACAGAATGCGGTAGCCGATGAGCAGTACCAGGGAGCCCGTGATGGCGGAGGCCCAGGTGGTGAGGTCGAAGAAGTCGTTCTGGACCGTGCGGTCCAGGAACTTCGCCGAGAGCCAGCCGCCGGTGAAGGCGCCGGCGATGCCGATGAGGGTGGTGCCGATCAGACCGCCGGGGTCCCGGCCGGGCAACAGGAACTTGGCTATCGCCCCGGCCAGCAGTCCCAGGATGATCCAGCTGACGATCCCCATACCCGTTCACTCCGCTTCGTTCGTGTGCACGTACTCACCTGCGAGGACGCGCACCCGGCTGAAACGGTTCTGTGGCGGGCCGGATCACACCGCCGCGTGCGTCATCGCCGCTGCCGCCGGGGAGGTGGGTACGGCGGCTGTCCCGACTACGGCCGACGGGGCCGTACGGGTCAGCAGCAGGACCCCGCGGGCCGCGGCGAGGGCGCCCGCCACGGCCAGCAGGAGCCCGAGCGCGCCGCCCTGGAGGCGTTCGCCGAGCAGGACCATGCCGATCGCGGCCGCGGCCAGCGGGTTGGCCAGGTTGACCACCGCGAGGGGCGCGCCGAGGCCGCCGCGGTAGGCCCGTTGGGACAGCAGCAGCCCGCCGACCGCGAAGACCACCACGAGCAGGGCCACCGAGACGACCCGGACGCTGAGCAGGGCCCCGCCCCGGCCGGCCGCCACGGCGACGGTCTGGGTCAAGGCGGAGGCGGCCGCCGAGGCCAGCCCGGACGCCGTCGCGTGGCGCAGCCCCGAGCGCGTGTCGCGGCGTGCGGTCAGCAGCACGATCACCGCGACCGTCGCGCCCGAGACGGCGAGGGCCTCGGCCAGGGTGAGGGTGTCGTCGGGCGCCGGTCCGGAGGCCGGGAGCAGGAGCAGGCCGAGCCCGACGACGGTGGCCAGGGTGCCCCGCCACTCGGTGGCGGCGACCCGGCGGCCGGCGCCGTGCGCGCCCAGTGGGACGGCGGCGACGAGGGTGAGGGCGCCGAGCGGCTGGACCAGGGTGAGGGGCCCGTAGCGCAGGGCGGCCGCGTGCAGGAGTGCGGCGGCGGCGTTCAGTCCGGCCGACCACCACCAGGCGTGGTTGCCGAGCAGGGACTTCGCGCTGCGGGCGGTGGCGCGGCGGGCGAGCCGTTCCTGGGCGACGGCGGCGGCCGCGTAGGTGGCGGCCGAGGCGAGGCAGAGCGCGACGGCGAGGAGGGTGGCGTTCACCGCGCGGCCCCCACGGTCCCCGCGCCGACGGCGGGCACGGGCGCCTGAGCGTCAGCGCCGGGCACGGACGGGGCAGCCGCGGCAGGCGGGGCAAGGGCGGCGGGCCCGCCAGGAGCAGCGAGCACCGCAGCAGCGGCAGACACGGCAACGACGGCGGCCGGGGCAGGAGCGGCGGGCACGGCGGGCGGGGCAACGGCGGCGGACACGGCAGGAGCGGCGGGCACGGCAGGCACGGCGGCAGCCGTGTCGGCGGCGCCCTGGGCCGGCGTGCCCGGGGTGGCGGGGCGCTGCCGCGGCAGGGTCCGTACGGCCACCAGGGACCGGCCGGCCGGGCGCGGGACCAGCAGCAGGGCGGCGCCGAGCAGCACGGTCGCGACGGCGGCGTCGATCCAGTAGTGGTTGGCGGTGCCGACGATCACGAGCAGGGTCACCAGGGGGTGCAGCAGCCACAGCACGCGCCACCGCGACCGGGTGGCCGCGATCATCCCGAGGGCCAGCATCAGCGCCCATCCGAAGTGCAGGGACGGCATCGCGGCGAACTGGTTCGCCATGGTGTCGGTGGCGGGCGCGGCCCCGTAGACGGTGGGCCCGTAGACCTGGCCGGTGTCGATCAGCTGCGCCTCGCCGAGCATCCGCGGCGGCGCGAGCGGGTACGACAGGTGCAGGACGAGCGCGGCGCCGGTCAGCAGGGCCAGGACCCGGCGGCTCCACAGGTAGTGCGCGGGGCGCCGCAGGTAGAGCCAGACCAGGAAGAGCGCGGTGGCCGGAAAGTGCACGGCCGCGTAGTAGGTGTTCGCGCTCTGCACGAGTGCGTCGCCGTGCAGGAGCAGTCGCTGGACCAGGCCTTCGCCCGGCAGGTGCAGGGCGCGCTCGGCGTCCCAGACGCGCGTGGCGTTGCGGAAGGCCTCGTCGGTGCGGCCGGTCGAGAGCATCCGGCCCGCCTTGTAGACGGCGAAGAGGCCCGCGACGAGCAGCAGCTCTCGTATGAGGCGGCGGCGCTGGTCGGTTCTCGGTCCGGCACCTGCCTCGGCGGGTGTGGTCTGGGAGGTCATCCCCCGGTCTCTCTTCCTGTCACGGGCACACAATCGACACGCCAGTGTATCGATACATTGGCGTATCGATACGATGGTGTACCGATACGCTTGCGTTCCCGTAGACTTCGACTGGAACGAGATCCAGCCACGAAGGCACCGAGGCGCCCCCGAGGAGAGCCGCACCCCATGACGTCTCCGACGCCGACCATCGCGCGCCGCTCGAAGATCACCCCCGAGCGGGAGCGGCAGTTCTACGACGCCGTCCTGGAGCAGCTGCGCGAGCACGGGTACGAGGCCCTGACCATGGAGGGCATCGCCGCCCGGGCGTGCTGCGGCAAGTCCACGCTCTACCGGCAGTGGAAGACCAAGCCCCAGCTCGTCGCGGCCGCCCTGCGCGCGAACCGGCAGGGCACACTGGCCGCCGTGGACACCGGAACCCTGGCCGGGGACCTCCGCGAGGCGGCCAGGATCGCGGCCGGCACCTCGGGGCGCGACACCCTGCTCACCCAGGCCATGGGACACGCCGTGCTCAGTGACGAAGAACTCCAGGCGGCGCTGCGCGAGGCGCTGATCGAGCCCGAGCTGGCGGCTTTCGACGCGATGGTCGAGCGGGCCGTGGCCCGCGGCGAGATCACCGCGGAGCACCCCGCCGTGGAGTTCCTGCCGGCTCAGCTGATGGGCGTGCTGCGCATCCGGCCGGTGCTGGAGGGGCAGTACGCCGATGCCGAGTACCTGGTCCGGTTCGTCGACGCGGCGCTGCTTCCGGCCCTGGGCCTGCATGCGCCCCCGGTCCCGGTCCCTTCCTCTGCCCCTGCCCCCGCCAAGGCCTCTGCGGCCACCTGAACCGGCGGGCCGCCGCCCCCGATGACCGGACGGCGACCTGCCCGCGCTGCCTCGTGGGGACGGCGGCAGCGCGCCACCCGGACCGGGCGGCGGTCACCCTCAGGGAGTGACCGCCGCCCGATCTGCGCGGCCCCGGCAGACCTCACCGCCTCGGGCTCACCCCCGAGGGGCGCCCATGACGCGGGCGAACTCCTCCGGGTCGGTGTCGAAGCCCCGTACCGCGGTGTCCAGCGACCAGGCGCCGGAGTCGTCGCGGGTGAACTCGGCGACCGTGGCCGCGGTGGAGTCCGGGACCTCCGCGAAGTCGCCCTGCGCGAGGTCGGTGTAGCCCTCCCGGATCCTGAACCCCTTGCCGGCGACGTCGGCGAAGGTCGTCGACCCGGCCTGGATCACGACGCCCACCACCACGCGGCGCAGCTCCGCCGCCATCCGCTCCAGTTCGATGGTCATCACCTCGTCGAAGCCGAGGCCCAGACCGGTGTGGCTGTCCCGGTTCAGGGTGATGGTGCCGTCGGGGGACCGGCTGCCGAAGTGCACGAGGTACGCGGGCCGTCCGTGCGGGTCAGCCGCCCCGTACACCGCCGCCACTATGTCCAGATCGTGCGCGGGCGCCCCGGCCGGGCTGGGGTCCCAGCGCAGCGCGATCTCCACCTTGGACAGGCCCTTGCGTACACCGCTCACCGAACTCCCCCTCCACTTACCGTGTGTTGCCCGGCCATGCTGCCATGCGACTGGCGCCCCGCCCGGGCCGACCGTACGTTCCCGGCCAGCCGGACGGCCGCCCCCGCCCGCCGCGCGGGCTCCTACCAGTCGCCGTCCTTGACGGGTGCGCCCGGCCGCGGCGCGTTGCCCAGCGGCTTGACCTGGCCCGGGGCGGGCGGGGTCCACGGGGCGTGGTCGTCGCCCAGCCACTCCCCCACGGGCTTGACCGCTTCGAGCGGACCGGCCGGCGCGAGGTCGGTGGCGGACTCGTCGTAGTAGTCGAACCAGGGCAGCCCGGCCTTGGTGTAGGCGGCCCGGTCGACCGGCGAGGGCGGCGGGCGCTCCCCGGTGATCCGGTGCCACGCGGGCGGGGTGACCAGGTGGACGAAGACCCGCGCGAGCGCCTCCTCGGCCCAGTCGGACAGCGGCCGGTGGTCCTCGTACACCTCCTGGTGCATGGAACCGCCTACGCCGAGGCCCATGGCGGGGGCCGCCGGAGCCGGTGCGGCGCCCGGCGGGGGCGGTCCCGCCGCTGCTCCCGGGGCGTACGGCATGGCCGCGGGCGGCATGGACGGGGCCGGAGCCGCGCCTGCGTACCCGACGCTCCGCGAGCCGGTCCGCGGCGCGCGCGCCTCGCGCCACTGCGCCAGCCGGTCCGGGCGCAGCGGGAAAGCCTGGAGCTGCACCCCGCCCGTGGTCTCCTCGCCGGTGACCTGCCCCTCCACGGTCGCTCCGAGCCCGAGCGGTACGGCGACGAACTGGCGCACCGTCCCGTCGCCGGAGTTGATCCCGTCGAGCCAGGGCTGGCGCGGCAGTACCACGTAGTTCTGCGGGCGCCGCGCGAGGCGTCCCGTCCAGCGCTCACCCGAGACGGCGCACACCTTGCCGACGCCGACCTGGAGCGCGGTGGGCTCCGCGGTCCCGCCGAAGCTGAGCCACATCGCCTCGCGCAGGTACACGGGGAGCATCACCCCGCCCTTGGCCAGCCACTCCGGGGGCGCCGTGTCCGGATAGTCCTCCACCCGCCGCAGCGGGAACTCCCCCAGCCCCGGCGGCAGTGCGTGCGTGCCCGATTCCGGTAGCCGCAGGGTCCGCATGAAGCTGACCCTCGCTCCGTCCCCCAGCAGCAGTTGGTTCCCCTCGATCCTTGTCCCACCAGCAGTCACGCACCCAGCCCCTCTCCCGCCCGGCACCGGATCGGCCACAGGATCTGCGGCCTACCCGGATCGTTACCTCAAGTTTTGCTCAGATCCAGTGACACTGCGCCCGTCACTTTCCTAGCTTCCTCGTACACGCGTCTCCACGTCCGCGCGGTTCCCTGTGTTCCGGTAATCCCGGCGCCGCCGCGCTGCCTCCGCGTGCCCGTTTACCGCGCGATCCGCGTTCCCGAGGAAAGAGTGCAGCATGAAGGTTCCCAAGGCCGGTGCGGTTGCCGCAGTGATCGGCCTCAGCCTCACCGTCTCCGGTTGCATCGGCGGCGACGATGACAAGGGGACCCTCTCCATCGGCATCAAGTTCGACCAGCCGGGCGTCGGCATGCGCGAGACCGACGGCACCTTCACCGGTTTCGACGTGGACGTGGCGACATACGTGGCCAAGGAGCTCGGCTACAAGCCGGAGCGGATCGAGTTCAAGCGCGTCGACAGCTCCGACCGCGAGCTGCTGCTCCAGTACGGCGAGGTCAAGTTCGTCGCGGCCAGCTACTCGATCAACGACAAGCGCAAGGAGAAGGTCAGCTTCGCCGGCCCGTACTTCCTCGCGCACCAGGACCTGCTCGTCCGCGCCGATGACCCCACCATCACCAAGGCCGAGGACCTCAACACCAAGAAGCTCTGCTCGGTCACCGGCTCCACCTCGGCGGAGAACGTCAAGAACAAGCTCGCCCCCAAGGCCAGCCTCCTTGAGCTCCTCGGCTACTCGGAGTGCCTGGTCGCCCTCCAGGACGGTCTGGTCGACGCCATGACCACGGACAATTCCATCCTGGCCGGGTATTCCGCCAGGAAGGGCAACCAGGGCAAGTTCAAGCTGGTCGGGCTGAGCCTGAGCAACGAGAACTACGGCATCGGCGTGAAGAAGGGCGACACCGCACTCCAGGGCAAGATCAACACCGCCCTCAAGAAGATGGTCGAGGACGGCTCCTGGGACGCCGCCGTGAAGAAGAACTTCGGCGACAACTACAAGTCCGAGCCGGCCCCGCCGGTCACATCGGGCAGCTGACGATCGTCGAGGCGGTCGCCGGGTCCGACCAGTCGGAGTCGAAGGCCGCGTTGACCACGTAGAGACGGCCGCCGTGGACGGCGGCCGTCGTCGGCTCGTCGAAGCGCGGGTCGGTGATCTGCTTGACGAACCGGGCCCGCAGTCCGTCCGCGCTGAGCGTGAACACGTCGATGGCGTAGGCCCAGTTGCGTACGACGTACAGGGTGCGGCCGTGGAGCACGAGCCCGTCGCCGTTGCCGACGGAGCCGCCGTCGAGCACGGTCCGGGTGGCCGCGCCGGTGCGCGGGTCGACGCGGAACAGCGCCTGCGCGGTGTCGTGCACCACCAGCAGCGCCCGGCCGTCCGGGGTCCGCTCGATGCCGTTGGAGCCCCAGTACTCGCCGCCGGGCGGGGTCGGGGTCCACTCGCCGCCGAGGGCCACCGTGCGCGGGGCGGCGCCGGCGCCGGTGAGGTCGCGGCCCGCCGGGAGGAAGTACAGGACGTCGTTGAAGGAGTCGGTGAACCAGGCCCCTCCGCAGCCGACGACGACGTCATTGACGAAGGTCGTGCCGGTCGCGGCCTGGTGGGTGGCCAGCACCCGCCCGTCGCCGGCGTGGACGACGCGGATCTGGCCGCTGAACCCGCCCGCGACGAGCAGCCTGCCGTGGGTGTCCAGCTTGAGCCCGACCGACATGGGGCCCTCGCCCTTGGTGATGATCCGGCCGGCGCCGGTGGCGAGGTCGGCGCGGTAGATCGAGCCGTCGATCAGGGAACCCGTGTAGAGCGTGCCCCGGGCCGATACGGCGATCCCCTCGGGCTGGAAGCCGGCCGGGACGGCGATGGAGTCGGGGCGCCGTGCGGCGGGCTGCGCCTGGGCGAGGGGGGCCAGCGGCCCGGCGAGCGCGGCCGTACCGAGGGCCGCGGCCGCCCCGATGAACCCGCGTCGACCCAGAGTTCCAGTCACGGTAAGTCCCTTCAACTGCCTTGCGAACAACGTTGATTGACTCACCCACCTCAACACACGACCGGCGCCCCGTCAGTCCCCCGACCCGCACACTTCACAAGGGAATGGGGAACCTCCCCTTCGCCCGACGCCCCTTTGACGACACGACCTAGGCGAGCGGCGCCTTGCCGCGCAGCACGGTGAGGAACTCCCGCATCCAGGCCGAGTGGTCCGGCCACGCCCGGGCGGAGACCAGGGTGCCGTCGACGACGGCCTCGGAGTCCTCGAAGTCCGCCCCGGCCGCCTTCATGTCCAGCTCCAGTGCCGGGTACGCGGTGACCCTGCGGCCATCCAGCGCACCGGCTGCGGCGCTGATCAGGGGGCCGTGGCAGATCTGGGCGATCGGCTTGTCGGCGCCGGCGAAGGCGGCCAGGATCCGCCGCACGTCGGGGTCGTTGCGCAGGTACTCCGGCGCGCGACCTCCCGGGACGACCAGCGCCGCGTACTGGGCCGGGTCGACGTCGGCGAAGGCGATGTCCGCGGGCCAGGTGTAGCCGGGCTTCTCCGTGTAGGTGTCGAAGCCGTCCTCGAAGTCGTGGACCACGAAGCGCAGTTTCTTCACGGCCGGCGCCGCGACGTGGACCTCGTACCCCTCCTCGCGCAGGCGCTGGTAGGGGTAGATGACCTCCAGCGACTCCGCCGCGTCGCCGGTCACGATGAGGATCTTCGCTGCCATGGGCTGCTCCAGGTGGGGCTGTTGACGGTTCCAACGGTCCGGTCGGCCCCGCCGGGGCCTTTGCCACCGTGCCCGCACCCCGGCGTTCTGCCAAGAGGGCCCCACCCGACCGGGGCCGGGAGGGGGCCAAAGTCCTGGTTCCGGACACATGGCCTTAACCTGTTCGGCACATGACAATGTAAACCTCGCTCCGCCACCTGAAACCCCGCCAATTCCCCGGGCGGGGACGATGCTTGTAATGAGGTCCCCCACATCATGAGAATCTCCCGCATAACCCCCTGCGCTGCCGCGCTCGCGGCGGCAGCGCTGCTCCTCGTCCCGGCCGCCGCCTCCGCGGGCCAGCAGCGGGCCGCGGCCGACCCGTCCGCGGCATCCGCCCCCGCGTCCGCATCCGCATCCGCCTCGGCCGTATACCCGGACTCGTACTACGCGGCCGCCGAGGGCAAGACCGGAGCCGCGCTGAAGACCGCGCTGCACGACATCATCAAGACCCAGTCCAAGGTCAGCTACGACGGCGTGTGGAACGCCCTGAAGGTCACCGACCAGGACCCGGCGAACCCGAACAACGTCATCCTGGTCTACTCCGGCCGCTCCCAGTCGAAGTCCACCAACGGCGGCGGCGTCAACGACTGGAACCGCGAGCACGTCTGGGCCAAGAGCCACGGCGACTTCGGCACCGCCACCGGACCGGGCACCGACCTGCACCACCTGCGGCCCGAGGACGTCACGGTCAACAGCACCCGCGGCAACAAGGACTTCGACTACGGCGGCGGCCCCGTCTCCGAGGCCCCCGGCAGCTACACCGACTCGGACTCCTTCGAGCCGCGCGACGCGGTCAAGGGCGACGTGGCGCGGATGCTCCTGTACATGGCGGTCCGCTACGACGGCGGTGACGGCTTCGCGGACCTGGAGATGAACGACAGGGTCAACAACGGCTCCGCACCCACCTTCGGCCGGATCAGCGTCCTGAAGCAGTGGAACCTGCAGGACCCGCCGGACGCCTTCGAGCAGCGCCGCAACCAGGTCATTTACGACACCTACCAGCACAACCGGAACCCGTTCATCGACCACCCGGAGTGGGTCAACTCCATCTGGTGACCATCCGCCTGCGCCGCCGCGGCCGTCGGGGGTTGATCCGTCTCAGGCCGGGTATTCGCACGCCAGAGGCTGAGGTCCGCGCAGGGCGGCGGCAGCAGGTGGAGGTACGTGGCCATGGACGGAGCCGGACTCTCCGATCGCGAGCAGCGCGCCCTTTCCGCGATCGAGGCCCAACTGAAGGGCGACCGGTCCCTGGACCGGTCCCTGGACCGCTTCGCGCGGTCCGCGCACCGGCGCCGGCGCATCGCGGCGGCCTACCTGCTCGGTGCGCTCACGGTGGCGCTGATGGTCGCCGCGTCGATCACCGTGGCGGAGCCTCTGATCTGGGGTTTCGCCACTGCCTGGACGCTGACCGTGGTGACGGCCCTGCCGCTGCTCGGCCAGTCGCTCCAGCGGCGCTGGCAGCGCCGCGAGCGCACCCCGCAGCCCCAGAGGGCAGCCGACTAGCCGTAGTGGGGGTGCGCAGCCCCCTGACCCGACCCCTCGCCGACCGACCCCCTCAGAGCCGGTCGGCGAGGGCTCAGAGCCGGTCGGCGAGGGCCTTGAACTGCTCCCAGGCCTGCTGCGGGGGCCGCGCGTCCCAGACCTTCTGGGCCAGCGCGGCCAGTGGCAGCCGGATGCCGGCCGCCACCTGCGCCTGGGTCTGGGAAGCGGCAAGATCGCACCAGACGGCGAGCCGGGCGCCCAGGATCTGCGCCCCGAAGCTCGCGGGCACGGGGGCGGTGCCGCGCAGCACCAGCGGCGTCCACTGCTCGTAGATCCGCCGGCCGGTGGGGTAGGTGAACTGGTTCGGCTCGCCCAGCACGTAGTACAGGAACTCATCGTTCAGGTTGACGAGCTTGCGGCCCTCGCGCAGGTACTCCAGCGGCGGCCGTGCGCCGATCTCCTTGCCGGTCCAGTACTCGACCTGAAGGTCCTTGGCGGCCTGGACCACGCCACCGGTGAAGAAGCCGTCGTTCCACGCCTTGAGCGCCTTGCCCGACGGGCGGATGACGGCCGCGCGGTCGTCGAGCCAGCCCGTCGCCAGGTCCTGCACCCGGGCGGTGGGCCCGTACCGCTGCCGGGCGGCGGCGGCGAGCTGCGGGAAGGAGGCCTGCGGGTCGCGGACCACCAGCGCCTGGTACTCGTCGGCGCCGAGGTGCCAGGCCCCTCCGGTGAACAACGGCAGGTACTCGCGCAGCAGTTCGTCGATCAGCTTCGCCGACGCCGGGTTCGAGATGTCCACGGCCCCCTTGACCACCCCGCCCTGCGCGTTGCGCAGTTGCAGGTCCGGGTGGGCGCGCAGCACGGCGCCGAGGTGGCCGGGCGAGTCGATCTCCGGGACGACGGTGATGTGCAGGCTCCGGGCGAGTGCCACGATGCGGGCGACCTCGGCCTTGGTCAGGTGGGGGGTGGAGACGATCTCCGGGTGGGAGGTGGACTCGATGCGGAAGGCCTGGTCGTCGGAGAAGTGCAGGCCGAACTGGTTGAGCTTCAGGTCGGCCATCTCGCGCAGCCGGTCCTCGATCCAGCCGGCGGCGAAGTTCTTGCGGGCGATGTCGAGGTTGAGGCCGCGCTGGGGCTTGGCCGGGCCGTCGCGGACCGTGCCCTCGGGGGCCGAACCGCCGTTCGCCACCGCCTGTTTGAGGGTGCGGGTCCCGTAGAAGACCCCGGCTTCGTCGGGGCCGGTGATACGGGCCTGCCCGTTCTGCACGGTGAGGGTGTACGACTCGGGCGCGCCGGAGTCCTTGGCGCCCAGGTCGAGTTCGACGTCGCCCCGGCGTACGTCGGCCGACTCCGCGAATCCCATGCGCAGTTCGCCGGCGAGCAGCCGGCCCTCGTCGGACAGGGCGGCGCTGTCGGCCGGCTGGACCACCACCCGGGCGTCGGGGGCGGGCTTCCAGCCGGGTCCGCGGGCCGGCACGTGCTCCCGTACGGCGGGAATGGTGCGCGGGGCCGTGGACAGGGCGTACGAGGCTGTCGGGCTGGGCGGCGGCGCCTGACTCGGGCTCGGGCTCGGCGCGCGTACGGCGCCCGGCGAGCTGACAGCCGCCGGGGTGGCCGGGCCGGTGGGGGCGGTCTGCTCCGAGGCCTCCGTACAGGCCGGGACGGCGAGGGTGACCAGCGCGGCGACGGTTGCCGTCGCGATGACGTGGACTCTCCCGTACTGCCTCGGATTCCGCATCATGCACCCGTGTCCCCCGTACCAACGTGGCACGGGGGACGCGGGCGCGCGACCGGACGGCTCAGCCGGCCAGGGCGCCGAGGGCGGTCGCGGCGAAGCCGTGGTCCTGGGCGGGGGCTCCACCGCCGACCCCGATGGCACCGATGAGGCGGCCTTCGCGGTGGACGGGCAGGCCGCCCGCGATGAACAGCAGCGGCCGGTCGAGGGCGGTGGGCAGGGTGTGGAAGGGGCCGCCGGGCCGGACGGCCTCGACCAGGTCGGCGGTCGGGGCGTTCAGCTGGAGCGCGGTGAAGGCCTTGCGGGTGCTGGTCTCTCCGGAGATCAGTACGGCGCGGTCGTCGCGGCGGAAGGCGAGCAGGTGGCCCCCGGCATCGAGGACGCTCACGCTGACGGTGACCCCGGCCGCCTCGGCGGCGGTCTTCGCGGTGGCGACGAGCAGTTCGGCGTCCTCGGTGGTCAGCGGGGCGACGGCGGTGCGGTGCGCGGTGGTGGTGGTCATGACGGTTCTCCTGTGGGGCGGTTTTTCGTACGAGGGGGGTGGCTCAGTGGTGGAGGGGAGCGGCGGCCCGGGACGCCCCGACCACGACAGCCGGCCCGGCCGCCCGGGCCTCGGTACGCCGCTCCAGCGCGCCGGACACGAGGGCGAGCACCAGGGCGGAGGCGGCGAGGGCGGCGCCGACCCAGTTCGGGGCGGTCCAGCCGAGCCCGGCGGCGATGACGAGCCCGCCGAGCCAGGCGGCGAGCGCGTTGCCGAGGTTGAAGGCGCCGATGTTCACGGCGGAGGCCAGGGTGGGGGCCCCGGCGGCCTGGTCGAGGACCCGCTTCTGGAGCGGGGGCACGGTCGCGAAGCCGAGGGCACCGATGAGGACGATCGTGGCGGCGGCGCCGAACTTGTTGTGGGCGGTGAGGGTGAACAGCGCGAGTACGGTGGCCAGCGCGCCGAGGGACACGTAGAGCATCGGCATCAGCGCGCGGTCGGCGAACCGGCCTCCTATCAGGTTTCCGGCGACCATGCCGAGGCCGAAGAGGACCAGGAGCCAGGTGACGGAAGTGTCCGCGAAGCCCGCGACGTTGGTCATCATCGGGGTGATGTAGGTGATGGCGGCGAAGACCCCGCCGAAGCCGAGGACGGTCATCGCCATCGCGAGCAGCACCTGGACGTTGCGGAAGGCGGCCAGCTCGTGGCGGATCCGTACGCCTTCGGGCCGGGGCAGTTCGGGGACCAGCTTCGCGATGCCGAGCAGGCCGAGGACACCGAGCGCGGCGACGATCAGGAAGGTGACGCGCCATCCGAGGTGTTGGCCGACGAGGGTGCCGAGCGGGACTCCGACGACGTTCGCCACGGTCAGGCCGGTGAACATCATGGCGATGGCGCCGGCCTTCTTCTCGGGGGCGACGAGGCCGGCGGCGACGACCGAGCCGATGCCGAAGAAGGCACCGTGGGCGAGGGAGGCGACGACGCGTCCGGCGAGCATCACGCCGAAGGCCGGGGCGAGTGCGGAGAGCACGTTGCCGACGACGAACAGGCCCATGAGCAGCATCAGCATGCGCTTGCGGGGGATGCGGGTGCCGAGGATCGTCATCAGCGGTGCGCCCAGGACCACGCCGAGGGCGTAGCCGGTGACGAGGAAGCCCGCGGTGGGTATCGAGACGCCGTAGCCGGCGGCGACCTCGGGGAGCAGGCCCATGATCACGAATTCGGTGGTGCCGATCCCGAAGGCCCCGATGGCGAGGGCGAGGAGAGCGAGAGGCATGAGGGGTGGTGCCCTTCAGGGGAGGTGGCGGTGCTGTCGCGACGGGTGGCCGCGGTCGCCGCGACGTGTTGATGCCGTCGCCGCTTACATGCGTCCACATTAATTGCAGACGCGGGATATTTGCAAGCGCGGGCTATTGCGGATGTGACCTATCCTGGGCATTGGCACATGTACCGAAGGAGGAGCCCATGACGGCCACGGACAGCGCGCTCACCGCCCTCGCCCAGGGCTGGTGCGCCCTCTCCCTCCTGCACGGGCGGATCGAGACGCACATCGAGCGGGCCCTGCAGGCCGGGCACGGGCTGAGCGTGCGCGAGTACTCCCTGCTCGACGTCCTCAGCCGCCAGCACAGCGGCCCGGGCGGCCACCTGCGGATGAACCAGGTGGCGGAATCGGTGGTGCTCAGCCAGAGCGCGACGACCCGCCTGGTCAGCCGGCTGGAGGACCGCGGGCTGCTGAACCGCTACATCTGCGACACCGACCGGCGGGGCATCTACACCGACGTCAGCGAGGCGGGCCTGGCCCTCCTGGGCGAGGCCCGCCCCACCAACGACACCGCCCTGCGTGAGGCCCTGGACGAGGCCGCGCGCAACCCGGAGCTCGCCCCGCTGGTGGCTGCCGTGGAGAACGCGCGGCCGGTCTAGGGGGTGTCTGATGGATGTCCGTGGGGAAGGAGCGGCGTCCGGTGCGTGCTCTCGGCGTGCCGGGCGTCGCGACGCCGCGGAGATCCGTCAGACATCCCCTAGCCCTGCGTCCCCTGCGTACCGGGGGGCGAGGCGCTCGGCGGTGACGAGCGGACCGGGCCCGACGCGCTCCGCTGGGCCGACGGGGCCAGGGACGGGCTCGTGCTCGGCGGGGCGCCGCTCGGCTTCGTCTGCGCGACCTCGGGCACGGATGCCGACGGAACCGGCGACGAGGGGGCCGAGGGGGACGACGGAACCGACGACGGGGTCGCGGTCGGCGGCAGCGACGGCTGCGGTCCGGGATTCGTGATCTCGGGCGGCGAGGCCGGCGGCACGGGGCGGACCGGAGCCGCGTCCGGAGCCAGTACGAGGTACCCCACCAGGGCGGCGGCCGCCGCGGCCAGGCCGGCCAGGCCGGCCAGGGGCAGCGTGAACCCCCGCAGCCGCGCGAGCGACAGCGGCAACCGCAGCCGTCGTACGTGCGGCCCCGGCGGATCGGCGGGGCGCAGCTCGCGCACCGTCACCCCGGCCGCGCGGGCGTCGAGGGCCTGGCGCAGCCGCCGCTCGACGGGCCGCTGCTCGGCAGCCCGCTCACCGGTGCGCTCGACGTCAGGCGTCATATCCGACCCTCCAGAATCCGCTCCAGCGCGTCCAGCGCCCGGCTCGCGTTCGACTTGACCGCGCCCCGGCTTATCCCGAGCGTCTCGGCTATCTCCGCCTCGCTCAGGTCCGCCCAGTAGCGCAGCACCAGTACCTGACGCCGCCTCGGCGTCAACCGCCCCAGGGCGGCGAGCACTTCCCGGTGCGCCTCGTCGAGGACCACGGACGCCTCGGCGGACGGTACGTCGACGGGTGCGGGCGGGGTCCAGGCCCGGGCGGTGCGCCTTCGCCTCAGTACGGAGCGCGAGGTGTTGACGACGGCGGTGCGCAGGTAGCCGAGCGCGTTGTCGACCTCGGCGATCTGCTCCCCGTGGCGCCGGTACAGGGCGGTGAACGCGTCCTGCACCACGTCCTCGGCGGTGCCCAGGTCGTCCACGAGCAGGACCGCCAGCCGGACCATCCGCAGCCGGTGCGCGTGGTAGAGCGCCGTGACGGTGGGCGGCGGTGCGCCGCCGTCCCCCTCTTCACGAGCATCGGCGTACGCGTATCCGTACGGCTGCGCGGGGGTCGGCGGGGCGGGGCGCTCGCGGTGGAGAAGCAACGACCACAAGCCCCGCCGGGCCCGGCCGAAGCCGGGCACGACGGAGCTCAGGGGTGGTGCGAGGTGAAGCACGGGAGTCCTCAGCCGTTGGCGCGGCGCCGCACGGAGTACAGGGTCCCGGCCCCGGCGACGACGAGTACGGCGGCCCCGGCCCCGATGACGGTGGTGGTCGTGGAGGAGCCAGTATGCGCAAGCTCGGGACCTCCGGACGAATCGGCGGACCCGGCGCTCGGCACTGCGCTCGGGGCCGCGCTGGGCGCGGTGCCCGGGGGCAGGCTGACCGAGGCGCTGGGCTTGGCGGCGGGCTGCGAGGGCGACGGCTTGGACGGCGAGCTCGGCACCGCGCTGGGGGCGGCGCTCGGCGCGGCGCTGACCGAGGGCGACGGCGCGGTCCCGGCCCCGCTCGCGGCGAGGGCAGGCCCGGCGAGCGCAACGGTCACCCCGGCGGTGGCGGCGGCGACGGCCGCTGCCCGGCGGACGGACAGGGAGACGCGCTTCAGGTTCTTCAAGGTGGTTCTCCACGGTCGGTTGAACGGGCGCGGGTTCACGCCCTTCACCCCTGCACGACGCGCGACCCCCGGGGAGGTTGCCGCCGGTTGCGAAGAATTTTTCGCAGGGCCGCACCGAAGACCGCGATGCCCTCCTCGATCTCGCCCTTCGGGCCCGCCGCGTAGCCGAGGATCAGGCCGGGCGGGCCCGGGGCCATCCGGTGCCAGGACAGCGGATGGGCCTTGACCCCCAGCTCCAGGGCCGCCGAGGCGAGGGCGGTGTCCTCGAAGCCGGCGCCCTCGAAGGTGACCATGAGGTGCAGCCCCGCCGCCGCCCCGTGCACCCGGGCGCCCGGCAGTTCGGCGGCGATGGCCCGCAGCATCGCGTCCCTGCGCCCGCGGTGGCGGCGCCTGACGAAGCGCAGGTGGCGCTCCAGCTCGCCCGAGTCCATCAACCGGGCGAGGACGAGCTGGGCGAGGACCGGGTTGCCGAGGTCGGCGTAGCGCTTGGCGGCGACCACCGCGTCCAGGTAGCGCGGCGGGACCAGCAGCCAGCCCAGCCGCAGGGCCGGCGCGAGCAGTTTGGACACGCTCCCGGCGTAGCAGACCGCCTCGGGCAACAGGGCGCGCAGCGCGGGGACCGGGGCTCGGTCGTAGCGGTGCTCGGCGTCGTAGTCGTCCTCGATGACCACTCCCCCGGCGGCGGCCCAGCCGAGCAGTTCCCGGCGCCGTTCGCCGTCGAGGACCACCCCGGTCGGGAACTGGTGCGCCGGGGTGAGCAGCGCCGCCCGCGCCCCGCAGGCCCTCAGCGCGGCGACGTCGAGACCGCCCTCGTCGACCCGTACCGGGACCGTCTCCAGCCGCCCGTACTCCAGTTGCTGCCGGGCCCCGAGCGAGCCGGGGTCCTCCACGGCGACGCGTCGTACGCCGTCCTCGCGCAGGACGTGCGCGAGGAGCCCGAGCGCCTGCGCGACCCCGGCGACGACGACCACCTCCCCGGGGTCGGCGCGGATGCCCCGGTTGCGGGCCAGCCAGCCGACGACGGCCTCCCGAAGCGCGGGGGCGCCCTGCGGGTTGCCGTAGCCGAAGTCGGCGGGGGTGAGCCCGGCCAGGACCCGGCGCTCGGCCTGGAGCCAGGCGGTGCGCGGGAAGGCGGTCAGGTCGGGGACGCCGGGCGAGAGGTCGATCCGGCACGGTACGGCGCGCAGCGCGTCCACGAAGCCTCCGCGCAGCGGCGCCGCCGGGGTCGCGGCCACCGGTGGCGGCGCCGCGACGACCACCGTGCCCGCGCGGCCGCGGCCGGCCACCTGCCCGGTCTCGGCCAGCCGCTGGTACGCCTCGGTCACCAGGCCCCGGGAGACCCGGAGTTCCGCGGCGAGCACCCGACTGGGCGGAAGCCGGCTGCCGACCGCGAGGGTGCCGTCGGCGATGGCGGCGCGCAGCCGCTCGGCCAGCCACTCGGTACGGCCGCCCGCCGGGGCGCGGCCGAGGTCGAGCTGGAGGAAGTCCGCTCCACTGCCCGCGGCGGGTGTTGCGGAGGACCCTGTTTTGGACCCCTGGACCTGTCCCTCTTTGGACCTGCTCATGGGTCCATTCTGGCGCCAGGCTCGACGGTATGAACACTCCGTCCGCTTCCCTGCGCGCCCTCGCCCCCGGCATCGCCGGCATGGCTCTGGTCGGCAGCAGTGTCACCGTCTCCCGTTCCCTGGTCGACGCCCCGCTGTTCGGCGTCCAGGCCGTCCGCTACGCGGCGGCCACGCTGCTCCTGCTCGCCCTCGCCCGGTGGGCCGGGGTGCGGATCCTGCGGCCGCGCGGCCGGGAGTGGCTGTGGCTGGCCGGGACCGCGGCGACCGGGCTGGTGCTGTTCAACGTGGCCGTCGTACGGGGCGTCGCGCATGCGGAGCCGGCCGTCATCGCGGTCGCGGTGGCCTCCGTACCGATCCTCCTCGGGCTGATCGGCCCGCTGCTGGAGGGGCGCGGGCCCAGCCGGCAGGTGCTGCTGGCCGCGCCCGTCGTGGTGGCCGGGGCGGTGCTGGTGGAGGGGACGGGCCGGACCGACGCCGCCGGGGTGGCGTGGGCCGCGCTGGCGCTGGGGTGCGAGGCCGGGTTCACCTTGCTCGCGGTGCCGGTGCTGCGGCGGCACGGTGCCTGGGGGGTGTCGGTGCACGTGGTGTGGCTGGGGGCGGTGATGCTGGCGGGGCTGACGGTGTTCGTCGAGGGGCCCTCCGAGCTGGCGTCGGTGACGGCGGGCCAGTGGGCGGCCGCCGGGTACCTGGCCGTCATGGTGACCGCGGTGGCGTTCCTGCTCTGGTACCGCACGGTGGCCGCCGTGGGCTCCGGCCGGGCCGGACTGCTGACCGGGGTCGCCCCGCTCGCCGCGGCGGCCGCCGGGGCCCTCACCGGCGGCGGTGTACCGGGCCCGACGGTGTGGCTGGGGCTCGGCGTGGTGATCGCCGGGCTGGCGGCAGGGCTGCGCCCGGCCCGCACCGCGGCGGCCCCCGCGGGCCGGGCGGTGTCCGCGGGCTCTGCGGCCCCGGCCGCCTCCGCGGCGGAAACCGGCCCGGAACGGGCACCGGCGGCTCCTTGAGCGCCCGCACCCTTGAGGGCGCTCGGCCTTGTGGATCACAATCCGCAGATGGCAACGCCCCCGTACAGCAGTTGGATGCGGTACTTCTCGCCGACCGCCAACCACCGCCGGCTCGGCCTGGTCTGTCTCGGGGTGGGGGTACAGCAGGGCGTGCTGCCCGTCGTCGGCCCGCGCGCGCTCGACCACCACGTCGCGGTGATCGTCTCGGCCGGCCGGGGCTGGTTCAGCCACGCCGGTCGGCCCCCGCAGCCGTTGACCGCACCGGCGCTGCTGTGGCTGGTGCCGGGGGTGGAGCACCACTACGGGCCGGACCCCTCGACCGGATGGGACGAGTGCTTCGTGGACTTCGCGGGCCCGAGCGTGGAGGCGTACACCGACCTCGGCTACATCACCCCGGACCGGCCGCTGGTGCCGCTGGGCGGGACCGCCGGGGTCCGGCACGTGGTCGACGGGATCGTACGGGCGGCCCGGCGCGGCGGACCGCTGCTGGAGGTGGAGGCCGCGGCGGCGGTCCACGGGCTGCTCGTCGCGCTGCGCTACGCCCGCTCCGAGGTGTCCTGGCGCGGCGACGCGGTGATGGACGCCCTGGCCCGGGACGCGCTGCTGCCGATCTCGGTGGCGGAGCACGCGGCGCGGCTCGGGATGCCGCTGCCCGAACTGCGCTGGGCGGTGCGGCGCAGTACGGGCGAGGGGGTCAAGGAGTACCTGCTCGGCATCCGGCTGAGCCGGGCGAAGGAACTGCTGGCCCGCACCGACCTGCCGGTCGCCGGGGTGGCCCGGCGGGTCGGCTACGAGGATCCCGCCTACTTCAGCAGGCTGTTCAGCCGCCGGGTGGGCATGGCCCCGGTCCGGTTCCGCGCCCAGCAGTCGGCGCGCGGGCCCGGCCGGTGACCCCGGTGACCGGGCGGGTGGTCCCGCCCGGCGGCCGTGTCAGGGCCGGCGGGCGAGGCAGAACAGGTGGTCCTCCGGTTCTGCCGACCCGTCGTGGGGGTGGAAGACCCGCGTGTGGTGCTCCAGCACTTCGAGGCCGGCAGCCGTCAGCACGGCCAGGTGGTCCTCCGTGGAAAGGCTGCTGACGACGACCCGGTGGCCCATCCACTCGATGTCGAGGTTGCGGATGTCGCCCGGAACCGTGGCCATCACGAAGTACCCGCCCGGCACGACCCAGGACGCCATCCGCCGCAGCGCCCCGGCCACCTCCGGCTGGTCCATCATCAGCAGCGGGAAGAAGGAGCACACCGCGTCGAAGCCGTCCTGCGCGGGCTCGTACGTACGCACATCGGCCTGCTCGAAGCGCGCCCCCGGCACCCGGGCGCGCGCGAGGGCGACCATCTCCCGCGAGACGTCGATGCCGGTCACCGCGCAGCCCGCCCCGGCCAGGACCTCGGCGGTGGGCCGGCCGGTGCCGCTGCCCACGTCCAGCACCCGGGCGCCGCGCGGCAGTCTGGCGGTGAGCCAGTCCAGGGCCTCCAACTGCGCGGGGACCCGGCCGAACGCGTCCTCGTAGCGCCCGGCCAGCGCGTCGAACACCTCTGCCGCGGAACTGTGATCGCTCATCGGTCTTCTCCTCCACCAGCGCGGGTCACCGCAGGATGCCCGCCTGGCGGGCGGCGCGGATCCAGGACGGGAACTCCGACAGGAGCCGGTCGTACAGCTCGGGGTCGGAGAGGGTCTCGATGTCGTCGACCGCGAAGAAGCCCACGTTGTCGACGCGGCGGCCGGGCAGGGTGTCGAAGCGTTCGAGCACCCCGTAGTCGGCCCGGCCGAGGCCGATGAACTGCCAGAACAGCGGTTCCTCCACGGCCGCGCGCAGCTCCCGCTCGATCGCGTCGTTGCGGTAGACGCCGCCGTCGGAGAAGAAGAGCACCAGCGTCGGGTCCGGGACGGGATGGTCGCGGACGTAGGCGCGGACCTGCGCGATGACCTTCTGCTCCTCGTTGCCGACGCCGACCGTGCGCATGTCGAGTTGGCCCGGGACCAGCCCCTTGGGCGGCTTGCGGCGGCGGAACAGGCCCAGCTCGCCGACGCGCACGTGCAGGCGCAGCCACTCGGGCAGTTCGGCGATCACGAGGTCGGGGAGGCGCGCGGGACTGGAGGCGAAGGTCCAGGCCTGCATCTGGCCGTCGTCGTCGAGCTGGGCCGCCACCGCGGCCATCCGCTCGGCCACGCCCGCGACGGTGCCGCGCCGGTAGTGGAAGCTCATCGAGCCCGAGGCGTCGAGGACGAGGATGACGCGGGCGGTGAGGGATGCGACCCCGTGCTTGCTCAGGCTGACCGCGACCTGCTGTTTGCGCAGCGACAGGCGGGCGCGCACCTCGGTGGGCAGCAGTTCCTCGCCCTTGGTCAGCCGGACGGCGGTGGGAGCGGGGGCCGCCGCCGGGGCGGGGACCGAGGGCGGCGCCGCCATGGGGGTCGGGACCGGGGTCGGGACCGGGGTCGGGACCGGAGCCTGGGCCGGCACCGGAGCCGGAGCCGGCGTCGGCGCCTCGTCCACGCTGATGCCGTAGTCCGTCGCCAGGCCCGCCAGCCCGTCGGCATAGCCCTGTCCGACGGCCCGGAACTTCCAGGCCCCCGACCGCCGGTACAGCTCGCCGCTCACGTACGCCTTCTCCGGGCCCGCCTCCATGTCGAACCGGACCAGCTCGGCCCCGGACGCCGCGTCGAGCAGCAGGAGGTGCAGCCCGGGCACCTGCCCGAAGGAGCCGCCGTCCGCCGAGGCGCAGAGCACGACGCGCTCGATGCCGGGCTCGATCGCGCCGAGGTCGACGGCGATCGTGTCGGCGCCGGGCCGTTTGCCCTGGTGGGTCACGGAACCGGACGCGTGCCGCGGCTGGTTGTAGAACACGAAGTCGGCATCGGAGCGGACGCGCCCGTCGCCGCCCAGCAGCAGCGCGGACGCGTCCACGTCGGGGACTCCGGCCCCCGCCGACCAGCCGAGCACGGCCCGGACGGCGGTTGCCCCGATCGGCAGGTTGGCGCCCTTGTTCAGTGAAGTCACGGCGACCAGTCTGCCCGCCGGACCCTACGGCCGGTAGCCGATGTTCAGTTCTGCCACCGAGGTCCACGCATTGCCGCCCACCTCCCCCGTGGCCCTGAGCTTCACGTACCGGGCGGTCCTGGCGGTGAAGGAGACGTCCTGCTGGGCCGCGCTGTCCGCGAAGGTGCCGGAGGCCGCTGCGGTCCCCCAAGTGACGCCGTCGGTCGAGGTGAAGACCTGGTAGTCGGCGATGCGCCCGTTGCTCTGCGTCTGCCGGGGCAGGTAGTGCAGGTCGGAGACGTTGTACGAGGCCCCGAGGTCGAGGGTGATCTCGTGCGGCATCGGCGCGGTGGCCGCGTACCACTGGGTGTGCCAGATGGTGGCGCTGTCGCCGTCCAGGACGTTGGCGGCGCTGCCGTTCTCGCCGGCGGTCTCCTGGCTGTCGACCGCCTTCACGCTCATCTGCCCCTGGGGGACGAGGACTTCACCGCCGCCCACCGGTCCGAGGTCGTCGACGGCGAGGTCGTCGAGGATGAGGTCGGCCTCGTCGTGCGAGTCCTCGGCGGTCACCTTGCGTACGCCGATCCAGGCGTCGGCCCCGGCGGTGAACGTCTTGGTGAAGGTGGTGGCCGTACGCGCCTGGTTCAGCGCGGTGGCGGTCTCGGTGCTGCCGGAGCCGGTGATGAACTGGTAGTCGCCGCTGAAGCCGTTCTCGTAGCTGAAGGCGACCTTGTACGCGTGCCCCTGCGTCAGCCGCAGCGTCTGCGGGAGGGTGCGGTAGACGAGCCCGCTGCGCTCCTCGTGGGACTTGAGCGAGTTCTGCCCGGCGATGACGTCGTCGACCAGCTTGCCGCTCCAACCGGCCTGGGTGTACGGGGCGTTGCGCTGGGCGATGTGGGTGCGCGGGTCGGTGGCCGAGCCGCCGGCGCCGCCGAAGACGAAGGGGCCCCAGCCGGCGTCGACGTTCTCGAAGTCCTCGGTGAACCAGTGGCCGCCGAGCGGGGTGCGGGCGGAGGGGACCACTCGCACGTCGTCGAGGTAGACGGTGCCCGAGCCGGCGGCCGAGGACAGCCGCAGGGTGGCGGTGGACTGGCCTGCGGGCACGTCGAAGAGGACCTTCATGCGCTGCATCTTCGTGCCGTTCTTCTCGCTGCCGCCGAGGTTGTTGGTCAGCGGTGAGGAGTCGGCGTACACGGAGGCGGCGCTGCCCCCGGCCGGGGTGACGGTGAGGGTGGCCGCCCGGCCCGTGGGGGTGGAGACCCAGACGGAGGCGGCGTAGGTGCCGGGGTCGAGGCCGGTGAGCTGCTGGGAGACGGCGGGGGCGGCGCCGGCGGCCATGGTGAGCTCGCTCTGGCCCTGGGCGTTGCGGGTGACGGCGGCCCCGGTGCCGGTGACGGTCCAGGCGGCGAGGTTGCCCGCGTAGAAGGACGGGTCCTTCAGGGGAGTGCCCTCGCCCCACTTCGGGTCGGGCTGGGCGGGCGCGGCCCCGTTGGTGACGACGTACGCGGTGCGCGCGGCGGAGTTGACGGTGACCTGGCTGCCCGGGCCGACGGTGAGGTCGCCGATCAACTGGCGTCCGGTGTCGGTCAGTTTGTACAGCTTGGGTGCGCTCCAGCCGGCGGGAAGGGTCCAGGTGGTGGAGCCCCCGGCCTCGTTCCAGTGGTAGAGCTTGCCGTCGCGCGGGAGCAGGAAGCTGGTGCCGTTCAGCACGGTGCGGCCGCCGGTGGTGATCTTGCGGGTGCCGCCGGTGGTGGTGACGGAGGTGCCGTTGGCGAGGGTGACCGTGTCGGCGGTCCACTTCACGATCGGGGATTCCTGGAGGTACTTGGTCGGCAGGTTGGTGGCGAAGGTGGTGTTGAGGAAGGCGGTGAAGTCCTTCTTGCCCTGCCAGCCCTCGTACGCGGTGACCTCCGCGCCGCCCAGCAGCGGGTTGCGGGCGATCCAGTCGTCTTTGGCGTGGTTCGCGATGAACCGGGCGATGCCCGAGTTGATGCCCTTCAGGTCGCTGCCGCCGTAGTTGACGTCGGTGGCCCAGTGGTGCCAGAGGGACTGTTCGGTCAGGGTGTTGGGGAATTCGGTGGCCAACTGAAGCCCCAGGCCGCCGATTTCGCGCTGGAGCTTGCGCGATACGTACCCGTCCCCGTACCAGACGTCGACGTAGAGGAAGTCGAGTCCGGGGGCCGCGGCCTTCAGGTCCTGGAGGCGCTTCAGGCGCTGCCCGGACTGGCCGTCCTTCCTGGTGTCCACGTAGTAGGACTGGTCGAGCCAGTCCCAGCCGCGGCCGCCGCTCTGGTGCGCCGGGTCGAAGGTGGCCGAGACCGGGTACTCCTCGGTGGCGTTGATGTGCACCCCGAAGTCCGCGTTGTAGGCGTGGCCCGCGGTGGTGAGGGCGCCCAGGCCGGCGGCGCCGCCCAGTTTGGCACCGATGTTCTTGTAGTCCATGTGCGCCGAGTCGTGGCCCTCGGAGGCGTACCCCTTGAGCAGCACGAACTGGCCGAGGCCGTCGGTGGCGAGGCTGACCCGCTTGGTCTCGTCGAGGGTCTGCGCGAAGGGGTGCGTGGCCTCGGAGGCGAAGTTGAAGGGGATGCGCTGGACGACGCGGTCGCGGGTCTGCTGCCAGCCGGTGGGCGGGGTCCAGATGTCGCGGTAGGCGATGGCCGCGTCCTGCCAGTCCACGGTGGAGTCGGCGTTGCGGTCGCCCGTGATCGCGACCCGGGCGTAGGGCAGCGGCTCGGTGTCGCCGTCCGCGGCGCCGGAGGCCCGGTAGAGCCAGGCGCCGCTCCACAGGCCGGCGCGGCGGTAGGTCCCCTTGTCGGTGACCCGCTTGCTGATCCGGCCGTTCTCGCGGGCGGTGCCGCCCGAGGGGGCGTCGTAGAGGGAGTTGGAGTCGACGGCGGCGGCCAGCTTGCCGGTGTTGGCGAGGCCGTGCATCACCGTCACGGCGGCGGGGTCCACGGGGGTGTTCGCCTTGAGGGTGGTGAAGGTGTCACCGGTGCCGGTCGTGGCCGTGTGCATGTTCGCCGTGGCCAGCGCGGCGCCCGGCTGGTCGCTGCGGACGCTGACGAGGTTGTGGTCGGGGATCGCGAGGCTGCGCACGCGCAGCGCGGCGGTGTCCTCGATGGCGGTCACCTTGAACTCCACGACCGAACCGGCCACCGAGAGCCGGGATCTGATGGTCACCCCGGAGAAGGACAGGGCGTAGTCCACGCCGGAGGCGGAGGGGGTCGAGGTCACTGCGGGGGTGTAGGTCGTCCCGTTGACGACGATCGCGCCGATGGTGTCCTCGTTGCCGTTCAGCACGTCCCCCGTGGCTCTGCGGGTGTAGCTGATGACGCGGGGGAAGCCGCTGTCCACGCTGACGGACAGTTCGGGCGAGGTGATCGTCACGGGTGCGGCCGCCGCGGCAGGTGCGGCGGGCGTGGCCACGACCAGGGTGGCGACCAGGCCGGCCATCGCGGCTGCGGCCGGCCAGAGGGGGGTGCGCATCGAGCCTCCGGGAGTCGGCGCTTCCTTGGCGGAAGACCGCACGGCCGGGGGGCACGGGCGGTCCGCTCACTGACCTGACAGCTTGCGGACCGCGGCACGGCAGGCCCATGGACAAAGCGGAGCGCCGTCCTGGACTTACGTGGTGGGGGCGGGGCGTCAGGGGGAGGCGGGCACCAGCACGACGGCCGTTCCGTACGCGCACACCTCGGTCCCGACGTCGGCCGCTTCCGTGACGTCGAAGCGCATCATCAGCACGGCGTTCGCGCCGCGCGCCTTCGCCTGTTCGATGAGCCGCTCCATGGCCTGGTTGCGCGTCTCCACGAGGGTCTTGGTGAGGCCCTTGAGCTCGCCGCCGATCATCGACTTCAGGCCCGCGCCGATCTGGCTGCCCAGGTGGCGGGAGCGCACGGTGAGGCCGAAGACCTCACCGATCACCCGCTCGACGTGATAGCCGGGGACGTCGTTGGTCGTCACGACCAGTACGCCGGTCTGCTCGGCGCCGAGGCCGCCGCCGTAGTCTTCGATACCCATGGACCCACTGTGGTGCCGCCCGCCGCCGCGCGCATCCGCTGGGCTCCGCGGTCACGGCATTCGGGCGGCGACACCGAACTCGTGCGCCACGACCACGGCCTGGGCGCGGCTGGACAGTCCGAGCTTGCTCATGCAGCGGTGCACGTGGGTCTTGACGGTGGCGGCGCTGAGGACGAGCCGGCCGGCGATGTCGGCGTTGGACAGACCGGCTCCGACCAGGCCCAGCACCTCGCGTTCGCGCGGGGTCAGTGCGTCCAGGCCCGGGTGGGGGGCGCGGGCGACCGGGGCGGCGCAGGTGTCGATGAGTCCGCGCAGGGCGCCGGGGCTGAAGAGCATCTCGCCCGCGTGCACGGTGGCGATGGCGGCGAGCAGCCGGTCGGGCGGGGTGTCCTTGAGGAGGAATCCCGCGGCCCCGACCCGAAGGGCCCGCAGGACGTACTCGTCGGAGTCGAAGGTGGTCAGCACGAGCACCTTGGGGGGCCGCGGGCCGACGACCCCGGCATCGGCTTCGGCATTGGCATTCGCATCGGCATCGGCATCGGCATCGGCATCGGCTTCCGCGAGGATCCGTTCGGTGGCGGCGATCCCGTCGGTGCCCGGCATCCGGATGTCCATGAGCACGACGTCAGGGCGGGTCGCGGCGGCGAGCCGGACCGCCTCCTCGCCGTCCCCGGCCTCGCCCACGACCTCGAAGCCGGGCGCGGCGGTGAGCAGTGCGGTCAGCCCGGACCGGATCAGGAACTGGTCGTCGACGACGAGCACCCGCAGCGCAGCGGCTCCCGGCCCGGCGCCCGGCCCGGCGGACCCCGTCTCCTCAGGCGCCATGGACCGCTGCCCTGGGCACGGGGACGCGCAGGCTGACCTCGAAGCCGCCCCCGGGGGCGGGCTCGGCGGTCACCGTGCCGTGGTAGATCGTCGCCCGCTCTCGCATCCCGATCAGCCCCTGTCCGGTGGCGGCCGACGCGGCGCCCGGGGCGCGCACGGGCACCGTCCGGCCCGGCCCGTCGTCCTTGACCCGTACGCGGACCTCGTCCTCGCCGTAGTGCACGCGGACGGTGGTGCGCGCGGCCGGGGCGTGCTTGATCACGTTCGTGAGCGCTTCCTGCACCACGCGGTACGCGCACAGGTCGATCCCGGGCGGGAGCTCGTACGCCGTGCCCGTGACCCGTACGTCCACCGGGACGCCCGCCTCCGCCACCCGTTTGACCAGCTCGTCGAGCTTCCCCATGCCGCCGGCCCCGGGGTGCGTCGGCGCGCCCGGCGCCGGGTCCTCCTCGCGGAGCACCACCAGCATCCTGCGCATCTCGGCGAGGGCCTCGTGGGCGCTGTCCCCGATGGTGTCCAGGGCCCGGCGGGCGGTCGGCGGGTCGGAGGAGAACACGTACCCGGCGAGACCGGTTTGGATGGAGATCACCGAGACGTGGTGGGCGATCACGTCGTGGAGCTCGCGGGCGATCTGGATGCGTTCCTCCATGACGGCCCGCCGGGCCTTCTCCTCCTGCTCCAGGCGGAGCCGGCGGGTGAGGTCGCGCAGCCGCCGGGAGCCGTCGCCGGCCACCCAGCAGACGATGGTGGAGACGGTCACGAAGCCCACGCTGAGCGGTCCGATCCCCGGCTCGGCGAGCCGGGTGCCCCACAGCAGTACGAGGAGCGCGCCCGCCGCGGCCCGGAAGGAGACCGGGCGGGGGCGCAGGGAGGCGACGGTGTAGAGGGCGAGGAGCATGCCGCAGACGGCGGGCACGTGGTAGTAGCCGAGGGTGAAGTACGTCCCGATGCAGAGGCCGGTGCTCACCAGGACGGTGACGGGGAAGAGCCGGCGCAGGGCGAGCGGGAGGTAGACGGCGGCGAGCAGCCCGTAGGCGAGCGCGTCGGTGTCCCGCCAATAGCCGCTGGGGTCGGGCCAGTTGCGGAGCATGGTGGAGGAGATCCAGAGCGAGCCGACGGCGTACACGATCTCGCCGGCGACCGGTAGCGCGGCGCGGATCCGGACCGCCGCCGGACGTTCGGACAACTGCACGTCAACCCCCTCCTGTACACCTCTGGTTGTACAGGGATACCGCCCGTGGGGGTAGGCGGGGTTCAACCTGTGGATGGGCGAGGCCGGCGCGGTGTCGGCCGTAGATTTCACCGCGCCGGCCCCAACCGGCAGCGGCCCAGTCCCCCCGGGGCCCGCCGCGCGGCCGTGCCCGTTCGGGGGCGGGCACGGCCCCGTCACGTCCCGGGCATTCCGCCCTGAGCGTAGACGCGGGCGTTCACCCATTGATGCGTTTGTTTCACGGCCGCGCTCCTGTTGCACGGGCTGCCCGGGGCGCGCGGGGCCGCCCGGAGCGTCCGGTCGCAAACACGTCCGGTGGACCGTCATACGTACCGAACACCCGACTCAGCTGCCCACATCTCCGGTCGGGCCGTGCCGAATTCACGGATGCGACGCAGCAACTTTCCCATATGCACGTGCATCTGCGGGTGCAGCGGCATTTCAGCCGTCGAAATAGGCCGTCAATTACGACTACTTCAATCATTGACGATCACAAGTGAACCCGACACAACGGGGTTAGCGGGAAATCGGGCATTACCGAGCGCCCCGCTTGCATGCGGGAGACGTTGCATGAAAGGGCGCCTCGAAGGGATGAATGGAGCAGGACGCGAATTGATCCGGAGTGACTGTAGGATCGCCGCATCACGCAATGGCCGACGGCCAGTTGCGTGGTGGTCCCGGGTTGCAGCCCGGGACCACCCGACAAGCCAGGTACCTACAGAAAGGCACACGATGGCCTGCGGAAAGGAACGGGTTGGCCACGCAAGCGACCCCGAACCTCGCCCCAGCATTATCCCTGACCCTCCCCGTCGGGAAACCTCCGCCGACGACAGGAACAAGGCACGCTTCTGGTCGACCGTGATCGTCGCGCTCTACCTCGTCTGCGCGGCGGCCCTGGTGATCCGCCATCCGCGGGTGGGGCCGACGGTCCCGCTGCTGACCGCGCTGGCGGCCGCGATCGGCACGGTCTGCTTCTTGTCGTTCCTGCGGTTCCTGCACCGTCGCCGGCGTCGGCACTCCTGACATCCCTCGTGGGGGCGGCGCATCACCCGCCCCCACCGCACTCGCGCCGCTCGCGCCGTCCGTGCACCAGAACCCCCGTACGAGTGATTGGCCCGCCCCGGGTCGACTCCCTACCATGGGCCGTTCACCACACCGCCGAACCTCTGACCAAGGTGGGCCCACGGACATGGATTCAGGGCAGAATTCCCGCATTCCCCAGATTGACATGCACACCCCGAGCGTGGCCCGGATGTACGACTGGCTCCTCGGCGGGGTGGAGAACTACGACAGCGACCGCCAGGCCTGTGCCGCGCTGCTGAAGATCGCCCCCAGCACCCAGCTGCTGGCCCGAAACAACCGGGCCTTCCTGCGCCGGATCGTCCGCATCCTCGTCGAGGACTACGGGATCCGCCAGTTCCTGGACCACGGGTCCGGCCTGCCCACCCAGGACAATGTGCACGAGGTGGCACAGCGGGCCCACCCGGACTGCAAGGTCGCCTACGTCGACAACGACCCCATGGTCCTCGCGCACGCCCTGACCACGCTGCACGAGAACCCGGGCACGCTCGTCATCCCCAAGGACATGCGCCTGACCCGGGAGATCCACGAGGAGACCGAGGGGTTCCTCGACTGGAAACAGCCCATCGCCGCCCTGTTCGTATCCGTCCTGCACTGCCTGCCGGACGCGGACGACGACACCGGTCCCGCGGCGGTCGTGCGGAACACGGCCGAACTGCTGCCTCCGGGCAGCTTCATGGTGATCTGCCAGCTCGTCAGCGAGGACCCGGTCGTACGGGACGACGTCACCCGGCTCATGGACGTCACCACGCACGGCAACTGGGGCCGGGTCCGGGAGCCGCACGAGGTGCGCCGCTACTTCGACGGCCTGCGGATCCTCGAACCCGGCCTGGTGGACGTGGTGGACTGGCGGCCGGACGCCCCGCCCCCGCCCGCGGGCAACCGGCCCACGGACTGGGTCGAGTGGGGCGGAGTGGGCCGGCTCTGACCCGGCCCCCCGCCCCGCCGGCCGCCGCCCCGACCCTGCCGCCCTATTTGAAGCGGCTCTTCGCCGCTTCGATCAGGGCCCGGCTGTCGTCCCTGGACTCCGCCGCCTGCCGCAGCTTCGTGAGGGCGTTGCGGTAGTCGTCCAGGGCCCGCGGCCGGGTCACGTAGGTCGCGCTGCTGATGTGCTCCACGTACGCCAGTTCTGACTGCTCGGGGTCGCCGAACTTCAGGTGCATGATCGGGTACGGCGGCGTGGCGCTGTAGGCGCGGGACATCATGAGCACTCGTATGTTCACCTTGGCGACTCCGCACGCCTCCAGCAGGTGGTCCAGCTGTTCGCGCATCACCTCGTGCTCGCCGTAACGGCGGTAGAGGATGCCCTCCTCCAGCAGGACGGTGACGCGCGGCAGCGGGCCCTCCATGAGCCGCAGCTGCCGCTGGCGGCGCAGTTCGACCACCCGCGCGATCTCGTCGGGGTGGGCACTGGGCATGGCGGCCTCGACCATGCACCGGGCGTAGTCGGTGGTCTGGAGGATCCCGGGGACGACGAGGTTCTCGTAGACGCAGATCTCCTCCGCGTCGCCCTCCATCTGGATGAGGCGCTTGAGGAAGTCGGGCGTCACATCGCTGAACTGCTCGTACCACTCGGAGGTCCGGCCGAGTTCGAGGAGGCGCTCGATCATCCACATCTCGTCGGCGTTGGCGCCGTAGTGGCGGGCCAGGTCGAGGACGTCCCGGCGCTTCGGCGGGCTCTCGCCCCGCTCCAGCCTGCTGATCTTCGACACCGAACCGCGGATGACGGGAGCCACGTCCCGCAGGGTGAGGCCCCGGGCCTCCCGCAGGGTCCGCAGCTCCTGGCCCAGCATCCGGTCGGCCGCCGCCCGTCCCGGCTCCTTGCCCATGGGCAGGACACAGGCTCCGGGGTCGGGCAGTGGCTCGGGGAGGGCAGACATACAAACTCCAATATGACTGAGGAAGTTGTCAGTCACCACAATGGGGCTTGAATGCGTACCCTCCAAGCTTTGGCCTGAGGTCAGGCCGCCATCAGGTCAGTTGATCGAATTCGGAACGCTTGACGCCGTCGATGAAGGCCTCGATCTCCGCGGCCGTGAACAACAGCGCCGGCCCGTCCGGGAAGCGCGAGTTGCGCATCGCCGCGCCACCGCCGGTCAGCCCGGCGACTTCCACACAGTTTCCGTTGCCCACGCTGGCGGTGCTCTTGACCCAGACCGCACCGGGGATTTCGCTGGCGGCCATGCCATTGGTCAACTGCATGATTCGACCTCTCCCTTGCCCGACACCCATGATCGTGCAATCCCATATGGGATTGCACGACAACCACTTGCGAGAATGCTAGCTACGCGGAGCGAGCCCGGGAGTCCCCCGAAAGGGGGCTCGAATTTCGGCCTCTTCATATGATCAGAGATTGACTCGTATCGACCCGGCTGTCGACCGGACCGCAATTCCGAGTTCCGAATGAAACGCCTATCATTGCGCAAATCGGGCTAATCAGCGGTGAGTCAACCGGTCGGCGCCGCCGCCCCTCGCCATAGTCGTCCGTGGCGATCGTCAGATCGCCGCCCCGAGCCGCACGCCGCGGCCGGGTGGATGTCTTCATAGAGGAGCCGGCTCATGCTGAAGCCCACCAGGACCGTCCTCGCCCTCGCCGCCGGAAGCCTGGTGCTCGGCCTGATGGGGGCGGGCGCCGCCGTCGCCGACGAGGAGCCGATGCCCGACATGCCGGGGCACGAGAGCCTCGTGGCCCGGGACGAGCCCGACGGGGAAGACGGGGAAGATGGGGAAGACGGGTACGAAAGCGCCCTCGGCGTGGTCGTTTCGCACGGCAAGCTGAACGTCCGCAGCCGGCCGAGCACCCACGCGGACAAGGTGGGTGTGGTGTACCCGCACCAGAAGCTCGAGATCGAGTGCAAGAAGCGCGGTGAGCGGGTCGGCGGAAACGACCTCTGGTACCGCCTGGACGGCGAGGAAGACAAGAACCGCGGGCCGAAGGCCGCCAAGTACGACGAGGACCGCTACGTCTCGGCCCGCTGGGTCAAGAACCTCACCCACGTGGAGTGGTGCTACTGACCTGCACGAACGACCCTGAACCGGCCGTCCGGAGCCCCCGCGGGGCGCCGGACGGCCGGCTTGTGCCCACATAAGCCGCCTACCGGACAGAGAGGTGGAGCCGGCGCCCCCCGGCAGGTAGACAGGGCGCTGTACCCGCAGGCAGACGGCCCGCGGGCGGAATGAAGGACAGACCACGTGCGGCTCACAGGACGCCCCCGCCAGTCGGCCACCCTCGCGATGCTCGCGGCCGCCGGAGCCGTCCTCGCCGGCTGTTCCTCGGCACCGGACGGCTCCGTCGACGCGGCCGCCTCCCGGGCGGTCGTCCCTGCGCCCGCCTCCTCCTCGCCGTCCGCGGCGCAGACCGCGACCCCCTCCACCGGGACCGGGGGCACCGCCGGCCCGCAGTCGGCCAAGACCTGGCCGGACGTGAGCGCCGTCATCATGCAGTGGCGCAACCAGCCGCGCGGGACCGCGGCCCCCGACGCGGAGGCGGTCCACGCCAAGTCCGTCGGCCTGCTCAACGACGCGGAGAGCCGCTACGGTTCCGACAAGGGCTCCAAGTGCTGGCCGCAGCGCGCCACCTCGCTCACCCCGGCCTGCGCCGACCATGCCGCCAAGGCCGCCGAGACCGCCAGGACCTCGCTGTCGTGGATCGCCCACGAGGACCCGCGCACCTTCACCACCCTGCGCGGCCACGCCGACAAGGTCATCAAGGCCGCCGAGACCTACGCCGCCCGTTCCTGCGCCGACGCGCCCGCCGCGGCGGGCGAGCGCGAAGCCTGCTGGGAGGCCGGCCACACCGTCGCCCAGGCCTACGGCAGGCTGCGCGACGGGTTCAACGCCGGCCTCCAGGCCCACTGAACCGGCTTCCGGCCGGGCCTGGCCTGGCCCGGCCCGGCCCGGCTCGGCCCGGCCGGGTCAGAAGTCGCCGTAGTTGACCTGCCAGGTGGCCAGGCCCATCCGACGCCAGATCGCCACCACGCGGTCCCGGTCGTCCAGCGAGACCCGGACCGCGTAGCGGTCGCGCACGTGGGTGTTGAACAGCTCCGCCTTCACGATGTCGTCGCGGCGGGTGTCCCCGGCGGGGCGCATCCACAGCTCGTCGTACGGGACTTCGTGCCGCGCCAGCCAGGCCTCCGTCTGCTGACGGAACTCCTCGCCCCGACCGGACAGCAGCACGATCGTGTCCCCGTCGGCGCGCCTGAAGGCGCCCAGGGCGTCGCGCACCGGCGTGTTCAGCAGGTCGATCTCGCAGCGCGAGAAGTCGTACGGGTTGCGCTCGCCGGTCAGCGCGAGCGTGCCGTCGATGTCGCACATCACCGCCGCGGGCAGCGCCGGGTCGGCCACGTACGGGGACACGTCCGGCTGCTCGTTGAGCCACTCGGCCGTGAGCCGCCAGCCGCCCTTCCTGGCCTTGGCGTGCTTGTCGGCGAGTATCCGGATGATCTCCTCGCCGACCTGGCGTTCGCGCGCGGCGTCGCGGCGCAGGCACTCCTCCACGGGCACGTCGGTGAAGTCGTGCACCACGAAGGTCGCCCGGCCGGCGACGGCCGCCTTGAGCCGCTTGGGGATGTGCGAGGTCAGGTGCGTGTTGTCGACGACCACGTCGAAGCCGCCGTCGACGGCCGCGCGCACCGCCTCGTCCTGGATCTCCAGCACGGTCTGCTCGTGCCGGTAGGACCGGCCGCGCTCGGGGTCCGGCACGTCGAGCATGGCCCTCAGGTCGTCGAGGTTGACGCGGCGCATGCGGCCGGCGGCCTCGGCCTGCAGGGCGCGCGCGGCGGTCGTCTTCCCGGAGGCCGGCAACCCCGTCATGACGTGTACCACCGGGAGTGCAGGGGTTACGGGGACTTCGGACACGGGTCAGTTCTCCTCATCGGTCGTGAAGGGGTCGGACGTCTCGGGTCGTACCTGCCGCCATACGACGAGCTCGGTCGGCCGGTCGTCCAGGCGCAGGAACAGCGCGGCGCGGATCTGCCGGTCGGGCAGTTCCTTCGCGGCGTGCGCGAACGCGCCCCGGTCGTCGGCCAGGTGGGCGAGCTGGGCGTACGCCTCGTCGATGGCGCGCTCACGCTCCGCGGCCTCGCCTTCGAGCCGCTCGATCACCGAGCGCACCCAGGTGTCGAACTCGTCGGGCACCTGCTCCAGCAGCGCGTCGAGCGGCTTGCCGCCCGACGCCTCGATGTCGGCGACCGTGCAGTTCAGGCCCTGGGCCAGCTGCTTGGCGGGCAGGCCGGCGAACCGCTGGATGCCGTGGCTGCGCCAGATGTCCCGCTCGGTGACGGCGGTGAGCACCCGGTGCAGGCGTACGTACTCGGTCAGCTTGGCCTTCGCGCGCACGCCGGAGGCGAACCTCAGCACGAAGCCCTCGGCGTCGGTCCCGCGGGCGTTCGCGCCGTCCGGCAGGGTGTTGGACTCGGCGAGCGCGATCAGCTCCTCGATGGGCATGGCGGGCCACACGGTGACGACCGAGCCGATCCCCTGCCAGTGAGCCGCCGCCTCGGCGAGCGGGACCTCGGTGGCGTCGGCGCCGAAGGCCGCGAGCAGGACCAGGTCCCGGCGGTCGCCGTAGTCGACGACGATGCGGTTCTGCGGGTAGAGGATCTCCGCGAGGTACGTGGTGCCGGGAACCAGGGCGCCCGTGTCGCGGCCGTCGAGGAGGCGCTGGGCCCAGGTGGCCTGCGTGCTGATGAAGGAGCCCTTGGACGCTACGCGCCACCGGTCCGCGTAGTGGAAGACCACGGCGAGGCTGCCGTCGACCTTGTCGTACACCTCGAACGGCTCGTCCGGCAGGGCGGGCGCGTACGGCTGACCGGACTCGTGCTCGCCGACGTTGAAGAACTTCGGCAGCGGCAGGGCGACCACGGCGCCGGTGGTGTCGTCGGCGACGAGGCCACGGCAGCGGGTGGTGACCTGGTTCCAGACGCGCTCGTACTGGGCCGTCCGCGTGTAGGTGTAGATGGACAGCGGCAGCTCGGGGTGCGACTTGCGGGTCACGTATCCGGCGTCGATGGCCTCGGCCAGCGCCTGCGCGGGCATCAGGTCGTGCAGAGTCAGGCGGTCCTGGCTCATGGGGTCCCCTCCCGGTTCGAGATGGCTCATTCTCACCCGTGGAAGGGACCGCCTGGAACTGAATTACCGCTGGTCGGGACGGGCGGTGGCGATCCGGTTGATGTCGCGCGGGCGCAGGACGCGCCCGTGCGCCGCGGCGTCGGCGCCCGGTCCGGCCACCGCGATCATGGCGCGGCCGATGGCCTCGGTCGTGATGACGAGGTTCGGGGCGATGCGGCGCAGCACCGGGAAGAGCGGTGCGGTCAGCGCGTACGCGGTGCGGTAGAGCCTGGTCTTGGACGGAATGCCGCGGTCGGGCTGCACGATGCCGGGGCGGAACATGTAGGCCCGGAAGTCCAGCTTCAGCAGGTCGTTCTCGGTCCGGCCCTTGACCCGGGCCCACATGGAGCGGCCGCGCTCGGTGCTGTCGGTGCCCTCGCCGGAGACGTAGGCGAAGGTCAGCCGCGGGTTGGCGGCCGCGAGGGGGCGGGCGACGGCGAGGGTCAGGTCGTGGGTGACGCGGCGGTAGGCGTCCTCCTTCATGCCGACGGAGGAGACGCCGAGGCAGAAGAAGCAGGCGTCGTACGAGGCCAGGTCCAGGTCCGGTGCCGACAGGTCGGACACGTCGGCCCGCACCAGCTCGCGCAGTTTGGGGTGGGTGACGGCGAGCGGGGTGCGGCCGACGGCCAGAACGCTTTCGACGGTGTCGTCGCGCAGGCACTCGCGCAGCACGCCCCGGCCGATCATTCCGGTCGCGCCGAAGAGGATGACGTTCACGCGGCCCACACTATGCGCCGCGGTGCCCGGTCAGTGGGAGACGCAGAGCTCGTTGCCCTCGGGGTCGGCGATGGTGGTCCAGACGGAGGGACCCTGGCGGCCCTCGTGGAGGAACTTGGCGCCCTTGGCGAGCAGCCGTTCGACGACCTCCTTGGGGTCGTCGTCGGCGGTGCGGACGTCCAAGTGGACGCGGTTCTTGACGGTCTTGGGCTCCGTGATGAGCTGGAACAGGATGCGCGGGGCCCGCTCCAGGCCTTCCGGGTGGCGGATCGCGGCGCCGACCTTCCAGACCAGCACGCCGTGGTGGGTGGTGGTGTCCTCCTCGCTCGCGTGCCCGGCGGCGACCAGGTCCCGGATGAACGCCTCGTCGCTGGGCTCCACTTCCCAACCCAGGGCGTCCGCCCACCAGTCTGCGAGCGGGTGCGGGTCGGCGGAGTCGATCGTCACCTGGAACGTGTAGGCCATGCCGGAACCCTAGCGCGACACGCTCGCCGCGCGTCCGCTGGAGTCCGGCCCCCGTGGTACCACGGTCCGCATGACGTCCACCGGAGGGCGCGGAGTGCTGCGGCCGCTCGCCGCGCTGCTCTTTCCGCCAGGCCCCGACGGCGCGTCCCAGCCGTACGGGGTGCTGCCGCCGCTGCTGGTCGTACTCACCTTCGTCAGCGGACTGGTCGACGCGGTCAGCTATCTCGGGCTCGACCACGTCTTCGTCGCCAACATGACGGGCAATGTCGTCTTCCTCGGCTTCGCGCTCGCCGGGGACCGCCAGTTGTCCGTCGCCGCCTCCCTCCTGGCGCTCGCCGCCTTCTCGGCGGGGGCCGCGGCCGCCGGCCGCGTGCGGCGTGCCGCGGAGGCGTCCCGGATGTTCGAGCCGCTGATGGCGGTCCAGGCCGTACTGGTGAGCGGTGCGCTGGCCCTGACCGCGGGCGGCGCGGGACGGCTGCCGGTCGTCGGCCTGCTGGCGCTGGGCATGGGCCTGCAGAACGCCGTGGTGCACCGGCTCGCCGTCCCCGACCTGACCACCACGGTCCTCACCCGGACGCTGACCGCTCTGGTCGCCGACCCGTGGGGGCCGGCCTCGGTCCGCCGGGTCGTGTCGGTCGCGGCCCTGCTGCTGGGGGCGCTGGCCGGGGGTCTGCTGACGTTGGGCCACGGGTCGCGCTGGGCGCTGGCGGCGGCGGTGGCGCTGCTGGCCTGGGTCGCGCTCATGGGCCTGCGGGCGGGCGCCGCGCGGAGCGGCCGGTCGTGAGCAGCGCGGCGAAGGTCAGCAGCCAGGCGGCGACGGCGATCCACAGCAGCACCTCGCCCAGCGGCCGCAGCGGGCCGACCCCCGTGGGAGCCGCGGCGGAGAGGCAGGCCGTGGCGGTCATGCCGAGCGGGAAGACGGTGGCCCAGCGCCGGATGTCGTAGTGCGGGCGCGGCCGCAGGACCTCGGCGACGAGCAGGACCGGGTACCAGGCGAGCGCGAGTCCGAGCGTCACCAGGGTGGTGGTACGCAGTGCCGTGTGCGCGGAACCCTCCCAGACGGGTGACGCGGTGAGCTTGGATCCGGCGAGGGCGCAGATGGACAGCGCCCCGCCCGCCACCCAGTGGTCGCCCGCGCCGGTCAGCACCTCGCGGAAGTCGAAGCGTACGAGGGCCTCGGCGTACAGCAGCAGCCCGAGGAGGAAGGCGGCCAGCGCCGCCCAGGCGAGCCATTCGCGGCCGGTGGCGGTAGCCAGCGTGCCCGCCAGGACGGCGAGGCCCTGGGTGGCCACGCAGACGAGGAAGGCCGCGCCGGGCACCCGCCGCTGCCAGTGCAGGAGGACGTGGAGCAGCAGTCCGGGCCAGAGTGCGGCGGAGAGCGCGAGCAGCGCGGCGGCGGCCTCCTGCCGGCCGAGGAGGGAGAGCCGGGCGCCGAGCACGGTCGTGGCGGCGACGGCGGTGAGGGCGGCCGGGGTGTCGGCCTCGGCGCGGAACCGGCGGCGGTCGCCGAGCAGCCGGTAGCCGAAGTCGGCGGCGAGCAGGGCCCACAGCGCCCCGGCTCCGGCGAGCGCCACGAGCGAGGGTCCTTCGAGGCCGATGAGGTGAAGGCCGATGGAGATGATGCCGGCGGCCATGACGGCGGCGCCCGCGGCCGGGGGCAGCCCGGCCCACCAGCGGCCGACCGGACCCTGCCGGACCGCGGCGCGCCGGCCCGGTGACCCGATCGGGTCGGGGCCGGGCGGCGGGGTCACACCACGCCGTCCGGGTCGCAGCTCTCCCGGGTCAGGCCGATCGCCCGCAGGGCGTGCATCAGGCCGTCGCCGTCGCCGTCGCGGACGATGTGGACGGCACCGTCGACCGCCAGCCCGGCCAGCCCGGCCAGCGCGGCGGACTCCGCCGTGGCCGCCGTACGCAGGACCACCCCGCTCGGGGGGTCCAGGGCGCGCACCCCCTGGAAGACGCCCAGTGCGCCGGGATCCGCATCGAGGGCGCCGGGCACGGCCAGGACGGTGACGTCGGGGAGCAGGACCCGGGCGTGCGCGAGGGCCACGGCGGGCTCGGCGGCGTGCGAGATGACCCGGAAGTGCGGGTTGCTCTGGATCCGCGACCGCAGCCGCTCCAGTTCCTCGCCCTCCGGCACGCCCACCACCAGAACCGTCATCACAGTCCCCCATCCTCCGCCGCCCCGCCGTCCTCGGCCAGCGGGGCCACCCGCGCGGGCCATTGCGGCCCGAGGAGAAAAGGTCCGGGCCCCGGAACCCGCAGGGTCCGCCGTACGACTCCCTCCCCGTGCGGACAGCCGACACGGACACGGACAGCGGGCAGCGGGCAGCGGACAGCGGGCTACGGAGCGCGGAAGGGCGTGGGATGGGCGGGCTGGACATTCGGATGCGGGAGGTGGGCTGCCGGCACGGGCGGGTCGAGGCCGTCGCCGGGGTGGACCTGGAGATCGCCGCGGGTGAGCGCGTCGCGCTGACCGGGACCAACGGCTGCGGCAAGACCACGCTGCTGCGCGCCGTCCTCGGACTGCACCGGCAGGTGAGCGGCACGATCCTGGTCGGCGGCCGCGGCACCGGTTCCGCGGCCGACTGGGCCTGGCGGCGGCGCGCCTGCGCCTGGATCCCGCAGAAGCCCGCGGTCGGCCGGTTCCCGCTGCTCGGCAACGAACTGCTGGCCTCCGGGGCGGCGCCGACGCAGGCCGCCGAGGCCGCGGACCGGCTGGGGGTGGGGCGGCTGACCGGCCGGCCCCTGCACACCCTCTCCGGCGGCCAGCTGCAGCGGATGTACCTCGCCCGGGCGATCGGCTGCGTCGCCGCCGGGGCCGAGGTGCTGCTCGCCGACGAGCCCACCGCCGCCCTCGACTTCGACGGTCAGGAGGAGGCCGCCGACGTACTGGCCTCGCTGCCCGTGACCCTCGTAGTCGTCACCCACGACCGGGCGCTCGCCGAACGCTGCGACCGCGTACTGGAGATGGCCGCCGGTCGGCTGCGGGAGGTCCGGTGAACACCCTGGCCACCGCCGACGTCGGGGAGCTGCTGCAACTGCTTCCCGTACAACGGGCTGGCGTGGCACTGCTGTTGGCGGCGATCGGTCTTCCGGTGATCGGTGTGGTCATCGTCGGTCTCGACATCATGCCGGTGCGCTTCGCGATGATGCACGTCGCGCTGCTGGGCATCGCCGTGGGCCTGCTGACCGGTCTCGACCCGATGTTGTGCGCCCTGTTGGCCTGCGCCCTGGCCGGTGCGGGCGTGGCGCCGCTGGCCCGGACGCCGGACGGCCTGTCCGGTGCGATGGGTCTGCTGATGAGCCTGGCCATCGCGGCGGCGCTGTTGCTGCTCGCCGTGTCCGGGGTCAACGCGTCCGGCGCGTTCGCGCTGTTGTGGGGTTCGATCCTGTCGGTGGGCACCGCCGACCTGGTGGTGCTCGGGGCTCTTGCCGTCCTCGTTCCGGCCCTGTTCTGGTGGCGGCGGCGCGAGGTGGCGCTGCTGTTGTACGACCGGGAGCTCGCGCAGTGTTCCGGTGTACCGGTCCAGGCGCTGACGGCGGTGCTGCTGGTGCTGGTCGCGGTGGCCGTCGCGGGTGCGATCAAACTCACCGGCGCCCTGCTGGTGGACGCGCTGACCCTGCTTCCGGCCCTCGCCGCACGCCGGTTGGGCACTTCGCTGCGGTCGATCACCGGGTGGGCGGTCGCCATCGGCGTCGCCGTGAACCTGGTCGGCTTCCTCACCGCACTCTGGCTGGACTGGCCGCCCGGGCCGGTCCTCGTCCTCACCGCGGGGGCGGTCGTCCTCGTGGTCCACATCCTCCCCGAACGGAGAATCAGCTCATGGCGCGTACCCGCGTCCGATTCGCTTCCCTCCTCGCACTGAGCGCTGCCATGGCCCTCGCCCTGGTCACCGGCTGCGGCGACGACGGGGACGGCGTCGACGGCAAGGCACCGGTGGCAGCGGCGAAGGACGGGCGGAAGCCGGCGGTCGTCGTCACCACCACCTGGGAGGGCGGCTTCGCCAAGGCCGCCGGGGCCGAGGACGTCAAGGTGATCGTGCCCCAGTCCGTGCACCACGCGCCGGACTACGATCCCAAGCCGTCCGACCTCGCCGCCGTCGGCAAGGCCGACTTCGTGCTGTACGCGCCCTTCGAGCCGTACGCGGCGAAGATCAAGGAAGCCGCCGGGTCCAAGGCGCAGTTGGTCGAGGTGAACCTCGACAACGACCCCGACAAGGTCAAGGCCGAAGTGGCCCGGCTGGGCAAGCTGTTCGGCACCGGCGAGGCCGCCGCGCGCTGGAGCGCCTCCTTCGACACCGAGTACGCGATGCTCTCGCAGGACGTGCGCGCCGGCTGGCCCGGCGGCCGCAGCCCGGTGGTCGTCAGCCAGGTCTTCACCGCCTGGTCCGCGAAGCTGGCCGGCGCCACCACGGTCGGTACGTACGGCCCGGAGGCGGTCACTCCGGCGCAGTTGGCGGAGCTGTCCGCGAAGAAGCCGGCCCTGGTCCTGGACAACGCGCACATGTCGACCGGAACCGTCCTGCCCGACTCGGGCGCCAAGCAGGTCGAGATCGTCAACTACCCCGAGAAGGACCTCGACCTGCTGCCGGTATACCGCAATGCCGCCACCGGGCTGCTGAAGGCCATGGCGGGGTCCTGAGGGCGGCGTGACTTCCGCCCCCTGACGGCGGCGGGGCGATCCGGTCGTGGATCGGCCCGCCGCCGTCGTACGTCCGGCTACCGGGCCGCCGGGCTCCCGGGCTGCGCGGTCACCGTGACGCGAAGCTCCGGCGGCGAGGCGGCGAGGCGCTCGCGCAGGGCCGTACGGTCGGGCTTGCCGGCCGGGGTCAGCGGGATCCGCTCCAGCAGCAGCAGGCGCTCGGGGTGCTTGCGCCGCTCCAGGCCGCGCAGCCCGAGGTGTTCGCCGAGCGAGTCCAGGGCGGGCGCCTCGGGGCCGCGGGGTACGACGCAGGCCGCGAGCCGTTCGCCCATCACCTCGTCCGGTACCCCGACGCACACCACGTCGCGCACGCGCGGGTGGGAGGCGAGCTCCCGTTCCACCTCGGCGGGGCTGATGTTGGCGCCGCCGCGGATGACGATGTCCTTGAGGCGGCCCACGACGTGCAGGAGCCCGGACCGGTCGATCCGGCCGAGGTCGCCCGTACGGACCCAGCCGTCGGCGGTGCGGTAGCGGGCGTCCAGCTCGGGGGAACCGACGTAGCACATGGGGGTCATGGGGCCGCGCGCGGTGATCTCGCCGGTCTCGCCGTCCGGGAGCGCCCGTCCCGTTGCGGCGTCGGCGATGCGAATGTCGGCGACGCGCGGGTCGGGGCGCCCGACGACGATGCCCGCGCCGTCGGGGACCTCTTCGGCATCTGTGTCCGAACCGCCCAGTCCCGTGTGGCAGTTGACCCCGTCGGCCGAGCCGTAGAGGTTGACGACCGGGCACCCGAAGGCGCGGCCGGCCTGCTCGGCGGTGGTCTCGTCGAGGGCGGAGCCGCCGAGTATCAGGGCGGTGGGGGCGGGCAGTCGGCCACGTCCTGCCTCCTGCGGGCCGTCCAGGAGGTCGAGCATCATGCGCACCATCGTGGGGACGCCCAGGACGTGTGTCGGGGCGTGCTCGCGGATCGCCGCGAGGGCCGCCTCCGGGGTGAAGTGGTCGAGGAGGACGAGGGTTCCGCCGTGCCGGGCGAGGGTGACGGCGGTGCCGCTGGAGCCGAAGGCCGAGCCGAGCGGTACGAGGAACAGCGCGCGCGGCGGGGTCCCGTCGGGCATGAGCGAGGCGAGGAAGTTGCCGCGGCCCCCGGCGAGCGCGTTGTGCGAGTACGCGATCATCTTCGGCTCCGCCTCCGAACCGGAGGACACCAGGATGCGGGCGGCGCTGTCGGGGTCGGGGCGGGCGGCGACGAAGGCGGCCGGATCGGAGCGCAGCAGCCCCGTCAGCGGAATCGTTCCTTCGGGTGCGGTTCCCGGCCCGGCGGCGATGACGTGGCGCAGCGCGGGCAGGGCGGCTGCCAGCGTGCGCAGGTCGGCGGCGTGCCGGTTGCCCCGGTGTTCGACGGACGCGATGACCGCGACGGCCTCGGCTCTCCCCAGCAGGGACTCGGCCTCCAGGCCGCCCCGGCCGACGGGGAAGGGCAGCGCGACCGCGCCGATCGCGGCCAGGGCCAGGTCGGCGATGACGGCCGCGCGCCCGTTGGGGAGTTGTACGCCGACCACGTCGCCGGGGCGTATGCCGAGCTGTGCGAGCCCGGTGGCCAGGCATCGCACCTTGCGGTCCAGGGCGGTGTAGCAGAGCGCCCCCTTGGAATCGAGTACGGCGGTGCGGTGCAGGTCGGAGATCTGGCGGGCCCGGAAGAGGCTGTAGAGGTCGAGATCGGGACAGGAGCCGTCCACCGCCCAGGAGCGGCGCAGGCCCGTGGGCAGCAGATCGTGCAGTGCGACGGTCATGTGAAGCTCCAGGGGTCGGGAACGGCGGGGGCACCGTGCGCGTCCCGGCTGATCGAGCCGGTGAAGCGCGGGTCGTGGTGCAGGTCGGCCGGATCGGCCGTGACGGCGGTGGCGGCGAGCCCCTGCGTGCGCAGCCGGGCCACCGCCTCGCGGGTGGTCAGGGAGCGCAGGCCGGGGGCGGCGGCCGCCGCCGCATCGGCGTCGGCATCGGCGGGGGCGACCCAGCCGTCGGCGGTGCGCAGGGGGCGGCGGAAGCCGGCCGGGCGCCGCGGGTCCCGCCCTTCGCGCACCCGCCGCAGGGCGGGTGCGATCAGGACGTCGGAGGCGCCCAGCAGGGAGGAGTCGACGCGGACGCCCCGCCCGGTGCGCTCGCGCGTCAGGAGCCCGGCGAGCACCGCCTCGGCGCCGAGCAGTCCGCCCAGGACGTCCAGCAGGGTCATCAGGGACGGCGCGGGCACCTCGTCGCGCGGGCGTACGGCTTCGCCGACTCCGGTGCGGGCCTGGACCATGAAGTCCGTGCCCATCGGGGTGTCGGCGAGCCGGCCCGCGCCCGTCCCCGTGCCCCAGCCGCCGGTGTACGCGTAGACGAGCGCCGGGTTCACGGCGGCCAGGTCTGTGTGGTCGAGGCCCAGTTCGGCCGCCTTGCCGGGGGCCCAGTTGTGCAGGAACACGTCGGCCCCGGCGGCCATGTCGAGGAGCAGGCGCCGGTCGCCGGGGGACTTGATGTCGATCTCCACGGCCCGTTTGCCCCGGTTCAGCGCGAGCCAGCGGGCGGAGATGCCGGAGCAGGCGGGAGGCATGCCGCGCAGCGGGTCGCCGCCCGGGGGCTCGATACGGACGACGTCGGCGCCGAGCAGGCCCAGCAGGTGCGCGGCCAGGGGTGCCTGGATGCGGCGGCCGGCCTCCAGCACGGTCAGTCCCGCCAGGGGCTTCGCCGCGGTGGGCCCCGCCTTCGGGCCGGTGGGGACACGGCGGGCCGGGCCTGCTGACGGCGGCTCGTACGGGGCCACGGACCAGGGGGCGGCTCCGTCGTGCTCGGCGGCGCGCTCGGCCAGGGTCCGCAGCCGGCAGACCTCGGCGCCGGAGCGGGCCGCAGCCTGCCGCAGGCGCTGCCAGGGGTGGGCCCGCGCGGTGTCGTGCAGGGCCTGCGGGAAGGGTGCGCAGGCGGTGGCGTAGCGGAACTGGAAGGGCCGCCACCCGGCCCGTATCGCGTCGGCCGGGGCGTCGAGGGCCCGCCAGAACTCGGCCCACGCCCCCGGGTCCAGGGTTTCGAGCTCGAAGAGGATGCCGTCGGAGGAGGCGAACGGCGGTCCACCGGGGTCGAGTTCGGCCGCTTCACCCTCGTCGGCGCCGGATGCCGCGAGGTACTGCGCGACCGCCAGCAGACCGGCCCGGTCGGCGCTCGTCTCCACCCGGGCGGCCCCTTCCCCGCCCCGGGCCCGGCCGAGCAGCCCGGCGAGGAGGCCCTGCGTGGTGAGCACGGCCGCCGCGGTGGCGGCGTAGTCGGCGGCCAGGCCGCGCGGTTCGCCGTCCCGGCGCCCGTGGACCGCCATGATGCCGGTGGCGGCCTGCGCGGTGGCCTCGTCGGTGATTCCGCCCGTCGGGTCCGCCGGGTCCGCCGCCCAGCTCAGGCGGGCTTCCTGGGGATCGTGGCCCCGCCCGCCCAGGGTGATCCGCGCGGTGTGCGCGTCGACATCCGGGGCCTCCCTTGGGTGTGCGGACCTCGGGGCGGGGCCGGCGCCCAGGAGTGCGAGGTGCCCGGCGACGGGGCCGGTCAGTGCGGGCGGGCCCGAGACCGCCACGTACAGCCCGTCGAGCGGCCGCACGGTCGGCGCGATGACTGGTGACGCCATGCCTCTCCTCTTTCCTTTCCTCTTCCTTGCGGATCTTCTCGCTGCGGGACTCGGGAACCAGGCCGGGCGTGCGCCCGACCAGCTCCACGGGCAGGCAGTCGGACTGCCGTTCCCACGGGTTCCCGGCACGATGGAGGAAAGCGGTGGAGGAGAACGGCGACGCGCATCGACTGCGGTGCCGGGTCGCGGAGTTCGTACGGAGTCGGGTGATGCCGTACGAGCCCGTGCTCGACGCGGGCGGGCCCGCCGCCGCGAGTGCGCTGCGGGAACTGCGCGACCGGGCCCGGCAGGAGGGGCTGTGGGCCCTTCCGCTGCCCGCCGAACAGGGCGGCCAGGGGCTTGCGTTGGCCGCATACGCCCAGCTCGCCGAGGCCGAGGGCGCGAGCGACCACGGGCCCGCCGCCCTGGGCTCGGCCCCGCTGCTCGACGTCACGATGCTGGAGCGGCACGGCTCCGAGCGGGTCCGCGCCCTGTACCCGAAGCAGCTCACCGCGGGGGCACTGCGCGCCTGCTACGCGATGACCGAGCCGGACACGCCCGGCACCGACCCCTTCCTCACCGCCACCCGCGCCGTGGAACAGGCCGACGGGAGCTGGACCGTGAGCGGCCGCAAGTGGTTCGTGTCCGGCGCCGCCGGGGCCGACCTGGTCACCGTACTGGTGCGCACCGACGGCGAACCGGGCGACCGCGAAGGCCTCTCGCTGCTGGTGGTGCCCACCGGATCCGCCGGCTTCCGGGTGGTGCGCGAGCTGCCCGTGTTCGGCGCGTCCGGCCAGTGGGAGATCGAGTTCGACCGGGTCCGGGTGCCCGCCGACCACCTCCTCGGTGAGCGCGGCCGGGCCCTGTCGATCGCCGCCGAACGGCTCCAGTTGGGCCGCACCCTGCGCTGCCTGCGCTGGCTCGGCCAGGCCCAGCGCGCCTTCGACCTCCTGGCCGAGCGCGCCAACTCCCGTACCGGATCGCGTGGGTCGCTGGGCTCGCACCAGCTCGTCCAGCAGCACGTCTTCGAATCGCTGCTCGCGCTGCGCAGCACCCGCCCGCTGGTGCACGCGGCGGTCGCCAGGATCGGCGCCGGGCTCGACGCGCACGTCGAGGTGGGCCTGGCCAAGGTGGCCGCGGCCCGCATGCTCCAGCAGGTGGCGGACGCGGCGATCCAGGTCCACGGAGCGGCCGGGCTCGGACCCGACACCGCGCTGCCCTCGCTCTTCCGCACCGGACGCGCCGCCCGCATCCTCGACGGCCCGGACGAACTGCACATCACCTCGGTGGCCCACCGGGTGCTGCGCGGCTACGCCTAGGGAGTGTCGTCAAAGTCCCGTCTGGCCGGGGAGGCCCGCCGGGTCACGCCTCCAGGACGTCGGCCAGCCCGGTCAGTGCGGCCAGCCCCTGCGCCAGGAAGAAGTCCCCCCACACCAGTTCGTGCCGTACGGCGGTGCCGCGCGCGGCGTCGTAGCAGCCGTCCAGGAGCCGGCCCCCGGCCAGGTGCGCGCCCGCCAGGCGCTCCAGGATCGCGGCCGCGCGCTCGCCGTACGCGGCTGTCCCCGGGCCCGGTACCCGCGCGAGCTTCAGCAGGGCGACCGCTGTCACGGCGGCGGCGGAGGTGTCCAGGGGGCCACCGGGACGGGCGGTGTCGGCCGGCGGGACGAGGTCCGCGGGCCCGGCGGCCAGCCACCGCGCCGCCCGCGCCAGCCGGCCCGGGGGTGTACGCAGGGCAACGCCGGGGCGGTGCAGTGCGTCGGCCACCGCCAGCAGCAGCCAGGCCCTCCCCCGGCTCCAGCCGGGCGGCGGGTCCTCGCACGCGAGCCAGCCGCGTGCCGCCGCGAAGGACCGGGCGGGGGCGAACACCCGGCCGTCGCCGCCGTCACCGCACAGGTCGAGGTGCCGGTTCAGGTGCGCGGCGGCCGCTTCGGCGCCCTCCCGGCCCGCGGCGGCGAGCAGCCCCGCCATGCCCGGTACACCGTCGACCCGGGCCAGCAGCCGCGGGCCGCCGAAGGCCGACCCCCAGGGCACCAGCCCGAGTTCCCCGTCGAACGCCTCCAGCGCGGCCCGGGCGGCCCGGGTGCGCAGCTCGCGCGCCCCGTGGTCCCCTCCGGCCAGGGCGGTCCCGTACCAGAGGATCAGCCCGCGCGTGGCGGTGTCGGCGGCCACCCAGTGGGCGAGGCGCGCGGTGCAGGCGGAGGCGGCCGCCCGGTCGACGGGATGCCCGGTGTGCCGGGAGCGCAGCCACAGCAGCCCGGCCCAGAAGCCGCCGGTCCACGACCCACGGCCGGTGGTCACCCAGTGGCCCGTGCCGGGGTCGGCGTACAGGGGGAAGCGGTCGCCGACTTCGGCCCGGGTGACGGCGACCCGGTCGAGCAACGCCGCCAGGGCCGGTCCGGCCCACGGGGGCGGTGTCCCCGGGGTCACGCCGCACCCCGGGAGGCCCGGCGCCGCTCCCGCAGCGCCCACGTCGTGGCGACGGCTCCGGCCGCCGCGAACTCGGCGGCGACCAGCAGCCAGCCGGGGCCGTAGCGGTCCGCCTGCGCGAGGAGCCCGAAGAGCGGCGGCCCGACCGCGAACCCGGCGAAGAACCCCGCCGAAACCCGCGCGGAGTCCCGTCCGGCCCGGCCGGGGGCGGCACGCTGCATCACCAGCACCATCGAGACGGCGTTGCCCGACACGGCGAACGCCCCCGCGGCCACCGCGGCGGCCCAGACCAGCGGCGCTGCGTACAGGGAGGCGGCGAACAGACCGGCAGCCACCACCGCGCCGCCGGCCAGCAGCCCCGGCAGCCACTCGGCGCGACCCGGCCGGGCCGCCTTCGACCAGCCCACGCGACCGGCGATGCCCGCGACGCCGAGGACCGCCACCAGGGCCGCGGCAGCCGTGGGGCCCATTCCGAGCCGCTCGGCGCCGAAGAGCGAGACGTACGTGTTGACCGAGGCGATCCCGCAGCCCAGGAACAGCGAGAAGGCCGCCAGCCAGCCGGTCGCATCGCGCGGCTCGGGATCCGGCTCGCACTGCGCCTCGGGCTGCGCGTCCCGGGCCGACGGCCGCGGCGGTGCCGGCGCTGCCCGCCGATCGGCGGGCAGCCCGCGCAGCGCCCACACCGCCGCCCCCACCGCCGTGGCGGCCGCGGTCCACACCGCGCCGCGCCAGCCCACGCCGCCCGCCAGCGCGGCCAGCGGCAGTCCGGCCGCGAACGCGCCCAATTGCACGCCGGACTGCTTCATCCCGGTCACCGAGCCCCGCCTGGCGGGCGGAACCGCGGCCAGGATCGCCTTGTTGGTGGCGGGGTTGGCCAGCGCCTGGGGCAGCCCGCCCAGCGCGACGGCCGCGAGGAGGAAGCCCGGACCGGGCGCCGCACCGATCAGTGCGAGCGCGACGGCGGACACGAGGAGGAGGGCGACGAGGGAGCGCCGCGGACCGAACCGGTCCACCACGCGGCCGCCGAGCGGTGACAGCACCGCCGCCGTCCCGAAGCCGATCGTCGTCGTCAGGCCGAGCAGGGCCGGTGTGACGTCCAACTCGTCCACGAGCCGCGGCCCGAGCGCACCGAGCAGGAACAACTGCAGCATCGAGAAGGCCATCGCGCACGTGAGCAGCCCCGTGAGCGGTGCCGTGCGCGGTGCAGTGGGCGGGCCGCCCAACCCACCAACCCCGGATGCCTGCGCCCGCTCCGCCGTCGCCTTCCGCTCGCCCACCGCTGACTCCGCTCCCCCGCCGCCCACTGGTCCACGGCAGCAGTCGGCCGGCTCTCCCCGGGAGTTCCCGGCACCCCAAGTGGCCCCGGTCACATGAGGACTTGAGGCGTACTCAGGGAATGCTCCGATTGTGAGTGCCCCCCTGTGGCGGACCCGAACCGGATGCGACGATGAGCCCGCCATGACTCCCGGTCGATGTTGCCGTGCGGTTCGGGCCGCGACGTTCGCGGCCACCTGTGTGCTGCTCGCTGCGTTCGGCCACGTGTTCATGTCGGCGACGCCGCTGCCCTGGTGGGCGCCGGCCTCGGCGCTCGCCGCGACCGGCGCGCCCGCCTGGCTGCTCGCCGGACGGGAACGCGGCCTGGCCGCCGTCACCTGCGCCGCCGTCGCCGCGCAGACCGCGCTGCACGTCGGGTTCTCCCTGGCCCAGGCCTGGGCACGGCCGTCCGCACCGCCGACGGGCTCGGTCCATGTCCACCACGACATGGCCGGGATGGCCGGGATGGCCGGGATGGCCGGGATGCCGGGCATGTCGGCCATGGCCGACGCCACGGGAAGCGTGCCCGACCCGGGCGGCATGCCGACGGCCGGCATGCTCGCCGCCCACCTGCTGGCCGCGCTGCTGTGCGGCCTGTGGCTCGCGTACGGGGAGCAGGGCGCGTTCCGCGTACTGCGCGCGGTGGCCGGCTGGCTCCTCGTACCGCTGCGGCCGGCCCCCCGCCCGGCCGCGCCCGCGCACCGGCCGCGCGTGCGCCCCCGCCGGGACCGGCGCGGCCGCTCGCCGCGCCGGCTCCTGCTCGTCGACGCCATCACCTCACGGGGTCCGCCCTGCGGGACCGCTGTCATCTGACAGCCGGCTCCCCGACGCGCGACGGGCCCACCGGGCCCATCACGGCGCGCCTCGGGCATCGGCCATGCCGTCCCGGCAGGCCGTACCGCTCACCGGCCCGCAGCGCGGCGCCGGACACCGGATCCCCCGTCCGGGATCCCGGATCCCCAGAAGGACACCTGGCGATGACCCCTGCCCTGCTCCACCCGGACACCGCCGAGGCGGCCCCGTCCACGCGCCGTACCGACGGGCCCGACGAGGCGACGACCCTCCTCGCGCTCGCCGCCCGCGACGGCGACCCCGACGCCGTCGACCGCTTCGTACGCGCCCTGCAGCACGACGTCCGGCGCTACGTCGCCTACCTCAGCGCGGACCCGCAGTCCGCCGACGACCTCACCCAGGAGACCTTCCTGCGGGCGCTGCGCGGCCTGCCCCGGTTCGAGGGGCGCTCCTCGGCCCGCACCTGGCTGCTGTCCATCGCCCGGCGCACCGTCGTGGACAGCCTGCGCCGCAGCGCCGCCCGGCCCAAGGTCGCCGACCGCGACGACTGGCAGAGCGCCGCCGAGCAGGCCCAACCGCTGGGCCTGCCGGGCTTCGAGGACGGCATCGCGCTCGCCGAGCTGCTGGCGGCGATCCCCGCCGAGCGGCGCGACGTGTTCGTCGCCACCCAGTTACTGGGACTCCCGTACGCGGACGCCGCCACCGCCCTCGGCTGCCCCATCGGTACGGTCCGCTCCCGCGTGGCCCGGGCCCGTACCTCCCTGATCGAGCTGCTCTGACCCGGTCGGCCCCGCGGCTTCCGCGGGGCCGGCCCCGGTCGAAAGCCGCTCCCGCGAGACGGTTTTGGTTTGGCAGACGATCCTCAATACGATCCGGCGATGATCACTAGAAAATGGCTGGCGGCCGGGGCCTGCGGCCTGCTGGCCACTTTGGCCGTCGGGCTCTTCCCGGCGAGCGCCTCCGCCGGTGAACCCGTATCGAAAGAACCCCCCAAGGTAGAGCTCGTACTGGACGTCAGCGGCTCGATGCGGGCCCAGGACATCGACGGGCAGTCCCGGATGTCCGCGGCGAAGCAGGCGTTCAACGAGGTCCTCGACGCCGTCCCCGATGAAGTGCGGCTCGGCATACGGACTCTCGGGGCCAACTACCCCGGCGACGACCGGAACGTCGGCTGCAAGGACACCAAGCAGCTCTACCCGGTCGGTCCGCTGAACCGGACCGAGGCGAAGACGGCGGTGGCGACCCTCGCCCCCACCGGCTGGACCCCCATCGGCCCGGCCCTGCTGGGGGCGGCGGACGACCTCAAGGGCGGTGACGCCACCCGCCGGATCGTGCTCATCACCGACGGCGAGGACACCTGCGCCCCGCTCGACCCGTGCGAAGTGGCCCGCGACATCGCGGCCAAGGGCATCCACCTGGTCATCGACACGCTCGGTCTCGTTCCCGACGCCAAGACCCGCAACCAGCTGATCTGCATCGCCGAGGCCACGGGCGGCACGTACACCTCGGTGCAGCACACGGCCGAACTGTCCGGGCGCGTGAAGCAACTGGTCGACCGGGCCGCCGAGCCCGTCGTCACCCCGGTGGCGACCGCGGGCACCAAGCAGTGCCAGGACGCCCCGGTCCTGAAGGCCGGCCTCTACAGCGACCGCGAGACCTTCGGCGAGCACCGCTGGTACCGGGTGGCCGTCAAGCCGGGACAGGAGCTGCGCGCCTCGGTGAGCATCGGCGCCGACCGCGCCGTCAACAACGACTACGGCGTGATGCTGCGCGCGACGACCCTGCACGGCCGGGAGATCGTACGCGGCTCGGAGGCGGGCGACGGGCGCACCGACCTGATCTCGGCCGGCCTGCGCTACCCGAAGGCCACCCTCGACGACGCGGACGGCGAGGCCGAGACCGCGCCGGAGACCGTATGCCTCCAGGTCAGCAACTCCTTCTCGGCGCCCGCGTCGGTCAAGACCGCCCCGGGCATGCCCGTCGAGCTGACCATCGACCTGGTGGACGGCCCGGACGAGGCGTCCGACGTGGCCGCCTTCGGCCTCGGGCGCGGCTGGTGGCTGCTCGCCGTTCTGGCGCTCACCGGTCTGCTGGTCGGGCTGGTGTGGGGCTGGGTCTCCCGCTGGCGTATCTCGGTCTGGAGGACCAACTGATGCGTACCGTACGCATGCTGAGCGCCGCCCTGCTGGCCGGCGCGGGCCTGCTCGGCCCGGCCGGTGCGGCCGTGGCCGCCACGCCTTCGCCGACTCCGAGCGCGAGCAAGAGCGGTGGCGCGGCCGGGCCGACCGAGGCGGGCACCACGTTCCGTACCGCCACGGCGGTCAAGGTGGGCCAGGAGGCCACGGCGGACGCGTCCACCGGTGACTACCTGTACTGGGTGCTGCCCCTGGACACGGGCCAGCGGGCGACGGTCACGGCGAAGGTGGCCCTGCCGCCCGCGGCCTCCCGGCACTCCGCCTCGACCTGGCAGATCGACGTGTACGACGGGCTGCGGCGCCGCCAGCCGTGCACGTACGGCGTCCAGAGCGCGTCGGCGGGCAAGGACGCCGCCGAGGTCCGGCTGTCGTGCACGCTGCGGCCGGTCCGGGCCGGGGCCGACCAGTGGGCGAACGATCCGCTGCCCGGCAGCTACTACGTGCGCCTGACGGTGGTCGACCTGGCTCCGGAGGACCTGGGACAGCCGGTACGGGCACAGCTCCGGACGGACGTGAAGGACATGGGCGGTGCGTACGCGGTGGACGGCGCGCTCGCCGCTCCGCTCGTGCCCGGTACCTCGGCCGAGCAGCGCGTGAGCGCCGCCGAGCCGGCCGACGGCTGGTCCGGCGGCTGGTGGTCCGACCGCTGGATCTGGACGGTGGCGGGCGGTCTGCTCGGCGCCCTCGCCGGTATCGGCGGGTACGCGCTGACGCGCGGCGCGGGCCGTCCGGTGCGGGCGGGCTCCCACCCCTGACCGACCGCGGGGGGGGGGGGGGGGGGGGGGGGGGGGGGGGGGGGGGGGGGGGGGGGGGGGGGGGGGGGGGGGGGGGGGGGGGGGGGGGGGGGGGGGGGG
>NZ_JBVJUY010000021.1:137966-153991 GCF_055604165.1 Streptomyces sp. NPDC037242 | reverse complement strand
GCCACCGCCTCCCGCGACAACAGCTGCGCCCACCGGCGAAACGACGTCCCCACCGGCTCCAACCGAACCTCCCCACCCGCCTCCACCGCAGCCCACGCAGCAGCAAAATCAGGCAGCAAAATCCGCCACGACACCCCATCCACCACCAAGTGATGAACAACCAACAACAACCGCCCCGCAACAAGCGGCCCCGAATCCAGCCACACCACCTGCAACATCACCCCGGCAAACGGATCCAACCGCCCCCGAGCCGCCTCCAACTCCCCCTCAACCACACCCTCAACAGCCACCCCGTCCAAACCCGCGACATCAACCCGCCGCACCAGACCACCAGCAGCAACAGACCCCGCCCCACCAACCTCCAAACCCCACCCAACCCCACCAGACACACACAACCGCAGCACATCATGACGATCCACCACCGCCTGCACCACAGCCGTCAAACCCTCAACACTCAAACCCCCCGGCACACCCACCACAACCGACTGACAAAAACCCCCAACCGGCCCACCACGCTCCAACAACCACCGCACCACCGGCGTCGGCACCACACCACCCACACCCACATCCCCACCAGAAACACCCACCCCATCCACCAACGGACTGGCAACACGAGCCAGTTCGGCCACGGACGAGTGCTGGAAGACGTTTCGAGGCGTGATCAACAGTCCGGCGGCACGGGCTCGGCTCACCAGCTGGATCGACATGATGCTGTCGCCGCCGAGATCGAAGAAGTTGTCGTCAATACCCACCTGAGGCACACCCAGCACCTCGGCGAACAGCCCGCACAACACCTCCTCCACCGGAGTACGCGATGCGCGACCGCTCGTCTCCGTCTCGTAGACGGGTTCCGGGAGGGCCTTGCGGTCGACCTTGCCGCTCATGGTGAGCGGTAGGCGTTCGAGGACGACGATGCCGGCCGGGACCATGTACGAGGGCAGCACGTCGCTGAGGCTGCGGCGGACGCCGAGAGCGGTGACCTCTGCTCCGGGCGTCGACTCCACGTATCCAACGAGGCGCTTGTCCCCGGGGCGGTCCTCCCGGACCATCGCGACGGCCCTGGCGACGCCGGAGAACGCGGCCAGTGCGGCTTCGACCTCGCCCAGCTCGATCCGGAACCCCCGGACCTTCACCTGATCGTCGACCCGGCCGACGAAGTCCAGCTCACCCCCGTCACGCCAACGCACGAGATCCCCCGTGCGATACATCCGCGAACCCGCAGCCCCGAACGGATCGGCCACGAACCGCTCCGCCGTCAGCCCCACCCGATTCAAATAGCCACGCGCCACACCAGGACCCGCGATGTACAACTCCCCCACCGTCCCCGGAGGAACCGGCCGCAACCCCCAATCCAGCACGTACACCAACGTGTTGTCCAAAGGACGACCGATCGGGGGAACGCCCTCCCCGGTGAGGGGGTCGCTGGCCGTGACGCACACCGTGCCCTCGGTCGGGCCGTACGCGTTGATCAGCTGGTGCCGTACGGACCATCGCCCCGCCACCTCCGGCGGGCAAGCCTCACCCACGGTGTAGATCGTGCTGCCGGCCTGCAGGGCACGGTCGGGGAGTACGGCGAGGGCGGCCGGCGGCAGGATGGCGTGGGTGATCCCCTCCGACTCACAGAGGTCCGCCATGGCCTCTCCGGGCAGCATCCGCTCGCTGGAAGGGATCACGAGCGTGGCCCCGGACAGCAGAGCCATGAACAGCTCGGGCACCGCCGCGTCGAAGCTGGCCGAGGCGAACTGCAGGAACCTGCTGCCGGGCCCGACCTTGGCGTCCTCGATCAGGGTGAAGGCCATGTTGGGAACACCGGCGTGGGGCACCAGCACGCCCTTCGGCCCGCCGGTGGAGCCCGACGTGTAGATGACGTACGCCGTGTTCACCGGGGTGAGGACGCCCAGGCGGTCGGTATCGGTCAGGTCGTCGCCCGGGTGCCCGGCCGTCTCGGAGGCGGCCTCCGCCGTGTCCAGCAGGAGGGTGCCGCCGTCGAACGTGCCGAAGTCGGCATCCGACAGTGCCGCTGAGGTGATCAGGAGGAGCGGGCGGGCGTCCTGGAGCATGTACGCGGCGCGTTCGCCCAGGTAGTCCGGGTCCAGGGGCAGGTAGGCTCCGCCGGCCTTGAGGACCGCGAGCACCGCCGTGACGAACTCCGGACCCCGCGGCAGGCAGACGGCCACGACCTCCTCCGGACCCACGCCGCGGCGGACCAGCGAGCGGGCCAGCCGGTTGGCCCGGACGTTCAGTTCGGCGTAGGTGATCTCGGCGCCGTTGCCCGCGAGGGCGACCGCGTCCGGTGTGCGGCGTACCTGGGCCTCGAACAGTTCGGCCAGGCAACCCCGCGGGTGGTCGGCGGTGTCTCCGAGCCAGGTGCCGAGGACGCTGTCCCGCTCCTGGGCGCTGAGCACGTCGATATCGCCGATGGGGCGGTCGGGATCCGTAGCCGCTGCTTCGAGCAGGCGGACCAGCCGTCCGGCGATGCCGTCGACCGTGCTGTGGTCGAAGAGGTCCGCGCTGTACTCGACGGTGCCGTCGATGCCGTCGGGAGTGCCGTCGGAGCTCTGGCGCTCCTTCAGCCCGAAGGAGAGGTCGAACTTGGCGACGGCGAGGTCGACGGGCTCCGGGCGGACCTCCACTCCCCGGAACGCCGGCCCCGCGGCGGCGTTCTCCAGGGCGACGAGCACCTGGAAGAGGGGCTGGCGGGACAGCGAGCGCTGCGGGTTCAGCATCTCCACCAGCCGCTCGAACGGCAGGTCCTGGTGGGCGTAGGCGGCGAGGTCGGTCGTCCTCACCCGCTGGACCAGCTCTGCGAACGAGGGATTTCCGGAGGTGTCGGTGCGCAGCACGATGGTGTTGACGAAGAAGCCGACCAGTCCGTCGAGGGCCTCGTCCGTACGGCCCGCCACCGGTGTCCCGATGGGCAGGTCGGTGCCGGCGCCGAGGCGGGTCAGGAGGGCGGCGACGCCCGCCTGGAGGACCATGAAGAGGCTGGCGCCCCGTGCACGGGCCACTGCGGCCAGGGCCTGGTGCAGTTCGGCGGGCAGCTCGAAGCGGACCGTTCCGCCGCGGTAGCTCGACGCCTGGGGCCGGGGCCGGTCGGCGGGCAGGGGGATCTCGTCCGGCTGGCCGGCCAGCGCGGCGCGCCAGAACTCCAGCTGGCCGGCGGCGATGCTCTCCTCGTCGTCCGGATCGCCCAGGAGCTCGTGCTGCCACAGGGTGTAGTCCGCGTACTGGACGGGGAGGGCTTCCCAGTCGGGGGTGGTACCGGCCAGTCGGGCCGCGTACGCGGCGGCGAGGTCAGCGGTCAGCGGGGCCACGGACGAGCCGTCTCCGGCGATGTGGTGGAGCAGGAGCAGGAGCACCTGGCCTCCCTCGGCCAGCTCGAACAGCTCGGCGCGCAGGGGCGGTTCGGTGAGTACGTCGAACTGGTGGCGCGCGGCTTCGGCAAGGTCGCCGGGGACCCGCGCGGCGCTGCTCCGCGTCACGCGCAGTGCGGGGCGCGCCTCTTCGGGAGTGAGCACGTGTTGGCGCGGTACTCCACCGGTCTCCGGGAACACGGTCCGCAGCGCCTCATGGCGTTCGACGAGGTCCCCGAGGGCCGCTCGCAGGGCCGCCGTGTCCAGCTTCCCCTCCACGCGCAGCGCGAAGGTGATGTTGTAGGTGGCGCTCGGCCCCTCCAGGTGCCGGAGGAACCACAGCCGCCGCTGTGCGAAGGAGAGGGGGACCTGGGGCGGTCGCGGCATCGCGGTCACCACCGGGCGAGCCGCGGCGTTGGTCTCCGTCAGCCGATCGGCCAGCCGGGCGGGCGTGGGCGCCTCGAACAGGCTGGTGACGGAGAACTCCACGCCGAGTACGGTGCGGATCCGGCCGGCCAGTCGGGTCGCGAGGAGCGAGTGTCCGCCGAGGTCGAAGAAGTTGTCGTCGGCGCCCACCGTGCGCAGGCCGAGGACGTCCTCGAAGAGCCGGCACAGGATCTCCACCTGCTGGCTGCCCGCGGGCCGGACGGTGCCGGGCGGGGTGGCGGCCCCGTCCGGGGCGGGGAGTGCCGCGTGGTCCAGCTTGCCGTTGGCCGTCAGCGGTATGGAGTCCACGATCAGGAACGCCGCCGGCACCATGTGTTCCGCCAGCAGCCGCGCGGCGTGGGTGCGCAGCGCCCGCGGGTCGGGGGCATGTCCCTTGCCGGCCACGACGTAGGCGACCAGCCGCTGGTCCCCCGGCTGGTCCTCTCGCACGAGTACCACCGCCTGTGCCACGTCGTCTCGGCCGGTGAGTACGGCTTCGACTTCGCCCGGCTCGATGCGGAATCCGCGGAGCTGCACCTGGGAGTCGGCGCGGCCCAGGTGCTCGAGCGTCCCGTCGGCGCGGCGCCGGCCCAGGTCGCCGGTGCGGTACATCCGGCTTCCCGGGGTGCCGAAGGGGTCGGCGACGAACCGCTCGGCGGTCAGTCCCGGCCGGTTCAGGTAGCCGCGCGCGAGGCCGTACCCCGCGACGTGGATCTCGCCCACCACGCCGGGCGGGACGGGCCGTCCGCGGCCGTCGAGTACGTAGGCCCGCAGGCCGGGGAGTTCCCCGCCGACCGGGCTGCGCCCCTGGACGGCCTGCATGCCGGCGCTCAGCTCGAGGTGGGTGACGTGCACGGTGGTCTCGGTGATGCCGTACATGTTCACCAGGAGGGGCGCCGCGTCGGCGTGGCGCTCGTACCAGTCGGGCAGCCTGCCCACGTCGAGCGCCTCGCCTCCGAAGATGACGTAGCGCAGTGAGGACGTGGTCGACGGCCCGGTGCTCTCCCTGTCCGCCTGCAACAGCTGGTAGAAGGCGGACGGGGTCTGGTTGAGCACCGTGACGCGTTCCCGTCCGAGCAGCTTCAGGAACTCCTCGGGGTCCCTGGTCACGGCGTGCGGGACCACTACGAGCCGGGCACCGTGCAGGAGGGCGCCCCAGGCCTCCCAGACGGAGAAGTCGAAGGCGTAGGAATGGAAGAGGGTCCATACGTCGCCCGCGCCGAACCGGAAGAGGCCGTCCGCGGCGTCGCACAGTCGGACCACGTTGCGGTGGGGGATCACGACACCCTTGGGGTTGCCCGTCGACCCGGATGTGTAGATGACGTACGCGGCGTGCTCCGGCAGCAGCGGCGTGGTGCGCTCCTCGTCGCTCACGTCGGATGCGCGGTGCCCGGCGAGCTCCGCCGCCGTGGCCGGGTCGCCGAGTACGACGCTCGGGACCCCGTCGGGCAGGCGGGTCACGAGCCCGGCCGTTGTCACCAGGCACACGGGCTCGGAGTCGCGCAGCATGTAGGAGAGGCGCTCCGCCGGGTAGGCCGGATCCAGTGGCAGGTAGGCGGCGCCCGCCTTCAGCACCGCGAGCATTCCCAGGACGAGGTCGGTGGAGCGCGGCAGGGCCAGGGCGACCAGGTGTTCCGGCCCCACCCCCCTGCTGACGAGGAGTCGCGCCAGCCGGTTGGCCCGCTGGTTCAGTTCGGCGTAGGTCAGCGCGGTGCCGTCGCAGGTCACGGCGATCGCGTCCGGGGTGGTCGCGGCCTGCGCTTCGAAGCGCGTGACGATGGTGGCCCCGGAGCGGTCCGCCGCGGCGGTCGCGGGTTCCAGTGCCGTCCGCTCGGCGGGCGTGAGGACGTCGTACGCGCTGATCGGCCGGCCGGGATCGGTGACCGCGGCCTCCAACAGCCGTACCAGTCGTCCGACGAGTGCTTCCGCCGTGGACGCGTCGAAGAGATCGCTGCTGTACTCGAGGGCGCCGACGAGCCCCGCGGGGTCTCCCCCGGGGTTCCGGCGCTCCGTGAGGTTGAGGAGGAGGTCGAACTTCGCGGCGAGTGCCTTGATCGGTGCCACGGTGGCCGTGAGGCCGGGCAGCTCGGGGGCGGCCGGATCGTCGCTCTGCAGGGCGAGCATCACCTGGAACAGCGGGTGACATGCCGCGGACCGCACGGGGTTGACCGCGTCGACGACCTGGTCGAACGGGGCGTCCTGATGGGCGTAGGCGGCCAGGTCGGTGCGCCGCGCCCGGTCGACGAGCTCGCCGAAGGCGGGGTCGCCGGCCGTGTCCATGCGCAGGACGAGCGTGTTGACGAAGAACCCCACGACGTCGTCGAGCGCTTCGTCCGCGCGGCCGGCGACCGGTGTGCCGATGGGGATGTCGGTGCCGGCGCCCATGCGGGTCAGCAGCGAGGCGAGGGCGGCCTGCAGCACCATGAACACGGTGGCCTGGTGCGCACGCGCCAGTTCCACGACCTTGTGGTGCAGTTCGGCGCCGAGTTCGACCGGGGCGGCGCTCCCGCGGTGGCTGGGCAGTGAGGGGCGGGGACGGTCGGCGGGCAGGGCCAGCTCTGCCGGTGCTCCGCGCAGGGTCTCCTTCCAGAAGGCCATGTCGCGGCCGATGACGCTGTCCCGGTCCTCCTTGTCGCCGAGGACCTCCCGCCGCCACAGCGTGTAGTCGGCGTACTGCACGGCCAGGGGCTTCCACTGCGGAGTCCGGCCGTCGAGGCGTGCGCGGTAGGCAGTGCTCACGTCCCGTGTCAGCGGTGCGAGGGACCAGCCGTCGGCTGCGATGTGGTGCAGCAGGACCAGCAGGACGTGGTGGCTCTCGTCGATCGCGTACAGGGTGGTGCGTATGGGCAGCTCGGTCCTGAGGTCGAAGCCGCGGCGCGCCTCGGCCTCGATCTCCGCCTCCACACGGCTCCCGCTGGTTTCGACGACCCGCAGGTCCGGATGGGCCGTGCCGGGGTCCAGCAGTCGCTGGTACGGCACCCCCTCGGTCTCCGGGTAGACGGTGCGCAGGACTTCCTGCCGCTGGAGCACGTCTCCCAGGGCGGCCCGGAGGGCCTCCCGAGAGAGCTCGCCGTCGAGGTGCAGCACGAGCGGGATGTTGTAGGTGGCAGCCGCGTCGTGGGCATCGTTCAGGAACCACAACCGCGCTTGCGCGTCCGACAGCGGCAGGTGTTCGGGGCGTACCGGCGCGGCGGTCAGGGCCACCCCGGCCGACTCCGCGCCGGCCAACCGTGATGCCAGCCCGGACACGGTGGGCTGCTGGAACAGGTCGCGTATCGACACCTGGGCGCCGAGCCCGTGGCGCACGCGGTTGATCAGCCTGGTGGCGAGGAGGGAGTCCCCGCCCATCGTGAAGAAGTCGTCGTCCACACCGATCACGGCCAGCCCGAGGACGTCCGCGAACATCGACCGGAGGATCTCCTCCTGCGGGGTGCGTGCTTCGCGGCCGGGCTTCGCGGTCCGGAAGTCGGGCTTCGGAAGGGCTGCCCGGTCCAGCTTGCCGTGGCTCGTGAGCGGCAGCTCGTCCATGACGAGGAGGGCCGCCGGGATCATGTACGCGGGTACCGACTCCCGCAAGTGGCGCAGGAGGTCGTCCGGGTGCGGGCGTGCGTGGCGCACCGGCACCACGTAGGCCACGAGGCGCTTGTCGCCGGGCCTGTCCTCCCGTACCAGGGCCACGGCCCGGGCGATGTCCGGGTGGCGTGCGAGCGCGGACTCGACCTCGCCCAGCTCGATGCGGAATCCGCGGATCTTGACCTGGTCGTCGGCGCGGCCGACGAACTCCAGCCGGCCGTCCGGCAGCCTCTTCACGAGGTCGCCCGTACGGTACATGCGGCGCCCGGCGGGACCGAAGGGATCGGCCACGAAGCGTCCCGCGGTCAGATCGGGGCGGTTCAGGTAGCCGCGCGCGAGACCCGCGCCGGCGATGTACAGCTCACCGACCGCCCGGGCGGGTACGGGCGACAGGCCCGCGTCGAGGACGTGTAACCGCATGTTGTCCAGCGGCCGGCCGATCGGTACGGAGTCGGCCTCCTCCGGCAGTGCGCGCATGGGGTTGCGGGAGGCGAACACCGTGGTCTCGGTGGGGCCGTAGCCGTTGACGACGACCGTTCCCGGGCAGGCGCCGATGACGCGGCGCACGGCGGCGGGGGCCACCACGTCGCCGCCTGTCCACACCTGGCGGACCTCGCGGAAGCATTCGGGGCTCTCCTCCGCGAGGACGTGGAAGAGGCCCGCCGTGAGCCACAGTCCGGTGATGCCGTGCTCGGCGATGAGTTCGCGCAGGGTGTGGGCATCCAGGTCGCCGCCGGGCGCGATCACCACCTCGCCGCCGGTCAACAGCGGTACCCAGCATTCGAGGATCAGCACGTCCCAGGCGTGGGGCGTGTGGAACAGGACCCGCTCCATGCCCCCTTCGTCCCAGCACCGGTCGCGGCTCAGTTCGACGATGTCCGCGTGTGTGAGGGCGGTGCCCTTGGGCGTGCCGGTGGATCCCGAGGTGTACACCACGCACGCGAGCTGGTCCGGCTCGACGCGGACCTTCGGCGCGCTCGGCTCACCGGCCGCGACACGGGGGTCGGCATCGACGACGATGACCTCGGCGTCGTGGACGAACCGGTCGGTCCGGGTGACGCGGTCGGTGAGGAGGACGGCTGCGGCCGTCTCGCCCATGATGTGCTCCCGGCGGGCAGCCGGGTAGCTGGGGTGGATCGGAACGTACGTGGCGCCGGCCTTCAGCACGGCGAGAACGGCCACGGCGAGGCTGTCCGACCGTTCCATGAACACGGCGACCGCTGCCTCGGGGCGCACACCGCGCGAGATCAGGACGTTCGCCAAGCGGTTCGCCCTGCGGTCCAGCTCCTCGTAGGTCAGTCGCCCCCCGCCGTACCGCAGCGCCGGGGCATCGGGCCGGGATGCGACTCGTGCGGCGAAGGCCGCCGGCACGGAGAGCGGGGGCGCGGCGCCCTCGGTCCCGGTGGAGTTCCACCGCTGAAGGGCCAGGTGTTCCTCATCGCCGAGCAACTCCAGGCTCCCGACCCGCTGTTCGGGACCGGCTGCCATGCTCGCCAGCAGCCGCATGAAGCGCTGCTGGTGACCGGCGAGGTCCTCCTCCGTGTAGAGGGCCGGGTTCGCGTCGAAGTCGACGCGGATGCCGCGGCCGTCGCCGCGGTCGTGAACGAGGACCGACAGGTCGGGGACGGGTCCGGTTCCGAGATTGTCGGCCACGGCCTTGCTCTCGCCGAAGCGGAGGTCGTAGTCGAACCGCATGATGTTGATGATGGTCCCGAACAGCCTGCGGTCCTCGCCGACGAGCTTGAGGTCACGCCGGAGATCTTCGACCCGGTAGCGCTGGTGCGCCATCACGAGGCGTACTTCCCGGGACACTTGATCGACGAGTTCCGTGACGGTCATGCCGGGGTGGACCGTCACCCGGAACGGCATGACGTTGGACGACATGTTGGGGATGCTGCGCGCGGTCTCGGTGGTGCGCCCCGTGAGGGGGAGCCCGAGGATGACGTCGTTCACCGAGGTCATGCGGTGCAGGTAGGCGGCGGTGGCGGCGATCACCAGTCGCGGCCAGCTGCCCCCGGCCGCTCGGGCGGCCTCGGCCAGGTTCCCGGTCTCTTCCGCAGAGAGGTGCGAGCTGCGGCGCAGAAAGGTGTGGGAGGTCGTCGCCGACCCTGCCGCCAGCCCGGTGACCTCCGGCAGGTCGGCCAGGCGCTCCAGCCAGAACCGCCGGTCCTGCTCGAACTGTTCCGAAGCCCGGTATTCGGCTTCCTCCTCGACGAGGAGCCTGGACTTCCCGAGAGCCTCCAGCTCGATCGGGTCGGACGCCGACCTCGCGGAGTACGTCTGCGCCACGCGGCGGACCAGCAGCGACAGTCCGAAGCCGTCGAGCACCACGTGGTGGATCCGCTGGAACCACACGTACTCGTCCGGGGCCAGGCGGAAGAGGGCCTCTGTCACCAGGGGACCTCGGGAGAGGTCCATGACCCGGTCGACTTCTGCCCGCATCCATTCCTCCGCCACGGAGAACGGATGGGGCTGGTCCCTGAGGTCGAATAATTGCAGCTTCAGGTCGGTCTCGGAGTCGCGGGTCTGCTGCGGCCCGTCGTTGCCCGCGGTGATGCGCACGCGCAGGGCATCGGCCTCGTCGAGCACCCGGAATAACGACTCCTCGAAGAGCCGCACATCGAGCGGACCTTCGATCCTGACGTACTCGCTCCAGCAGGAGATCGGGTTCTTGCTGTCCAACTGCTGGGCGAACCACATGCCGGCCTGAGCAGCAGTCAGCGGCCAGCTATCTTCGGCAGACTCAAGCACCGGTGTCTTCTCCAGAAAGATGGGAGCGTCAACGAGCGGATACCGACGAGAAAAAGCACACGGTGCAGCCTTCAGTTCAAGATCAACGGCTCGCAGAAGCAGGCCGGAGGCTGAAACACCAGTGAATTGGAGCGTTGATGTGGAGACGGTGTGAAGAATCCGTCAAACCTGGTGGATACGCCGTTCCACGCCGAGTCGGTGCCATCTCGTCGGGCGCGGTCTGATGGACCGTCTTATCTCTCTCATGGCACCCCCAACGCATCTTGTTAATTCCCTGAAGCAAGATCGACTGAATCAGCCAGCCGGGACGCTGACAAGCCTTTTGTGACACACGTCACGGATGCGCGTCAGAGGTTTACGGGAGCCCGGGGACTGCCATGTAAACGCTGGTCACAGGCAGTGTCCATTCCGCTTGGGAGAGCGGTGACCGGGCGCCGATAGGAAGGCGCGGAGGCGGTGGGCGCGACATCACCCGGGTGCGCGAATTCGGGCATCAGACAATGGCGGGGGGCGCCGAAGTCGGCGCGGCGCAGCCGCCGGAAACGATCTGGACAACCTTGGATCAATTCCGGCCAGCTTTCAGCCCCGTGTTGCACGGCGGAATTCGCCGCCGCGCCTGTTCGCCCGCTGAGCAGGCCGGGCGGACCACCCCGCCCGGTGACCGGAAATGGGGGTGGGCGCCACGAGGACCGAACCCGGGCCGTTCCGCTACGTGCCCGGCCTCCGGCGTACGGTCAAACTCTTCACGTAAAGGTTCTCAGCGGCGCTCTGCGCATCTGCATGAGGCCCGTAGGCAAAGCCGCCGCCCTTGAGAGTGGCGTACCATCCGCCGTCCGAGCTGTGTCGAACCCTCCCCAGATGCGTTCCGTTGTAGGTGACGATTTGTAAGATCTCGGATGGAGGGTTCAGCGGGGTGAGCGCCAGCCCTTCGGTGGTTTCAAGGATTTTTATCGCAGCCTCTTCCAAGTATCGAAGTTTCGCGACGTAGATGATTCGCTCTGCCGACTGGATGAGGTCTGTTGTCTGGTCTCCCTCGCCGGGCGAGCTCTCGGACGGCGAAGTACCGCTCTTCACGTCGTGGGCCTGCCCTATTCCCGTGTCAGTTTCCTGTAGGTGGCGCGGTGCGGGCGGGTGGCGTCCGCACCGAGGCGCTCGACCTTGTTCTTCTCGTACGACTCGAAGTTGCCCTCGAACCAGTACCACTTGGACTCGCCCTCGTACGCCAGGATGTGCGTGGCGACTCGGTCCAGGAACCAGCGGTCGTGGGAGATGACCACGGCCGCACCGGGGAACTCCAGGAGCGCGTTCTCCAGCGAGGACAGGGTCTCGACGTCGAGGTCGTTGGTGGGCTCGTCGAGGAGCAGCAGGTTGCCGCCCTCCTTGAGCGTCAGCGCCAGGTTGAGGCGGTTGCGCTCACCGCCGGACAGGACGCCGGCCGGCTTCTGCTGGTCCGGGCCCTTGAAGCCGAAGGCGCTGACGTACGCGCGGGACGGCATCTCGACCTGGCCGACGTTGATGTAGTCCAGCTCGTCCGACACGACCGCCCAGAGGGTCTTCTTGGGGTCGATGTTGGCGCGGCTCTGGTCGACGTACGAGATCTTGACGGTCTCGCCGACCTTGATCTCGCCGGAGTCCGGCGCCTCCAGGCCCTGGATCATCTTGAAGAGCGTGGTCTTGCCGGCGCCGTTCGGGCCGATGATGCCCACGATGCCGTTGCGCGGCAGCGTGAAGGACAGGTCGTCGACGAGGACCTTGTCACCGAACGCCTTGGAGAGGTTGTTGACCTCGACCACGATCGAGCCCAGACGCGGGCCCGGCGGGATCTGGATCTCCTCGAAGTCCAGCTTGCGCATCTTGTCCGCCTCGGCCGCCATCTCCTCGTAGCGGGCGAGACGGGCCTTGGACTTCGCCTGGCGGCCCTTGGCGTTGGAGCGGACCCACTCCAGCTCTTCCTTGAGGCGCTTCTGGCGCTTCTCGTCCTTGCGGCCCTCGACCTTGAGGCGGGTGGCCTTCTTCTCCAGGTAGGTGGAGTAGTTGCCCTCGTAGCTGATCGCGCGGCCGCGGTCGAGTTCGAGGATCCACTCGGCGACGTTGTTCAGGAAGTACCGGTCGTGGGTGACGGCGACGACGGCTCCCGGGTACTTCGAGAGGTGCTGCTCCAGCCAGTTCACCGACTCGGCGTCCAGGTGGTTGGTGGGCTCGTCGAGGAGGAGCAGGTCCGGGGCCTCGAGCAGCAGCTTGCACAGGGCGACGCGGCGCTTCTCGCCACCGGAGAGGTTGACGACGGGCCAGTCGCCGGGCGGGCAGCCCAGGGCGTCCATGGCCTGCTCCAGCTGGGCGTCCAGATCCCACGCGTTGGCGTGGTCCAGGTCCTCCTGAAGCTTGCCCATCTCCTCGAGGAGCTCGTCCGAGTAGTCGGTCGCCATCAGCTCGGCGATCTCGTTGTACCGGTCCACCTTGCCCTTGATCCCGGCGACGCCGGCCTCAACGTTCTGCAGGACGGTCTTGGACTCGTCCAGGGCGGGTTCCTGCATAAGGATTCCGACACTGAACCCGGGCGAGATGAACGCCTCGCCATTGGACGGCTGTTCAAGGCCCGCCATAATTTTCAAAACGGTCGACTTACCGGCGCCGTTGGGGCCGACCACACCGATTTTGGCACCCGGGTAGATGCCCAGCGTGACATCGTCGAGGATCACCTTGTCGCCGTGCGCCTTACGCGCCTTACGCATACTGTAGATCAGCTCAGCCATAGCTCAAGTCTAATGCCAGGTGGCTGAGTTGCATGTTTTGGCCATGCCTCTCAGCGCACGCACGGGCCCGCCCACCGGTATAGAGCCGTTTGATTTCGGCCAGTTCATCCTCGTCGAACACCTCGCCTCCGTGGGCCGTTGGCGGCCGCACGGTCGTCCCCTGGTCAAATTTCGGCCGTTGTCGTCGAAGATGGCGAACCGCCACACCCCGCCGCATGTGCGACCTCGCCCGACAGCCGGACATCAACCGAGTTCCGCCTTCTGGAGCCGGGCCGCGATCAGCCGCAGCAGGGGGCGCGCCTGATCCACCAGATACATGTGCCCGCCCGCAAGCTCAGAACTGGAGAACCGCCCTGTGGTGGTCCCGGCCCAGGCGGCGACTTCAGCGGCGTCGACCAGTTCGTCGTCTCTGCCGCGGATAGCGGTGACCGGGATGCTCAGCTTTGCGTCCGAACCGGGCCGGTAAGTCTCGTGCATCTCCACGTCGGCTCGCAAAGTCGGGAGTATGACGGAGCGCATGTCGTCATTGTCGAGGGCCGGATGCGAGTATCCCGCGAACCGGGCGACCTGGGCGATGAACTCCTCGTCGCTGAGACCCGTGGCGTGCTGCTCACGCCCGTTCTCGGGCGCCGGTGATCCACTGACGAAAAGGTGTGCGATCTGCGGACCGCCGGACGAGCCGAACCGATGGGCCAGTTCGTAGGCGAGCACAGCTCCAAGACTGTGCCCGAACAGGGCCACCTGCTGTTTCCCGTCGATTTCTCGGAGCAGTTGCTCGAACATTCCGTCGACGGCCTTGCCGACATCTCTGTGTGCGCATTCCGCTATGCGGTCCTCGCGACCGGGCAGCTGCACGGGGAGGACGTTCAGTCCACTGGGCGCCGCGGCCCGCCAGCCACGGAAGAAGGAAGCGCCGGCGCCGGCGAACGGGAGGCAGATCAGCGTGGTAGACAGCATGGGGGGTGCTTTCTGTGTCTGCAGATTGTTCGGACATTCACGAGTCGGGCTGGGTCACCTGTACAAAGACCACTTGTCGCCGTCGACCATGGTGGTACCGGGCAGCGCGATGAGTTCCGGCTTGAAGAGCGGCGGAACCTGCATTGCAGGCTCCCACGAGGCGAGCCGCTCCTCTTGCGGGACTTCGACCCTCCAGCCACGAGCGAGATCGTCGACGACTCGGCGCAGGAGATGCACACCGAGCGGTGCCAGATGTTCGCGCCAAAGGTTCTCGGGGGTCGATCCCGGAGGGACGAGCACATGCTCCTGAGCGGCGATCGGACCTCCGTCCGTGCGTTCCGTCAGGTGGTACACGGTTCCCCCGGTCACCTTGTCGTGGTCCCGGATGGTCCAACGGATCGCGTCCCGGCCGCGATGGAGCGGAAGCAGGCTCGGGTGGTATCCAATCGCGGCGGTTCCGGCGCGTGAGCGGGTTTCCCTCCCGATGAACGCGTGCGAGTGGGCGGCGACGATGACGTCGGTGCCGGCAGGTATGTGCGGCGCCCTCAGGGCGTCGGCGGGGACCCACGCGATGTCGCCGGCCATGGCCCACGAGCGGAGCCGGTCCCAGGAGAGCGCGTCATCTCCCGATCCCCCCTGGCGAGCGGGAGGGGACGCCACTCCCACTACCGCATGGCCGTCGTCGACCAGGGCTTCGGCCACTTGCACCGCAAACACACCGCGCCCCGACAGAAAGATGTTCACAATTCTCTCCAATTTGAACTATCGAGGATCCCGGCCGCCGAAGAACCTGACGATTTCACTATTCACGGCGTCTGGATTTTCCAGGTATCCCAAGTGCCCGCAGTGGGAAATTTCCCGATACTCGCTCCCGGGTATCGCGTCGGCCACTTCCTTGCCCAGGTGAGGCGGCGTCAGAACGTCGTCACCGAATGAAATGACGAGGGTGGGAGTCCTTATCTTCTGGTACGCCGGCAATCTATTGGGCATCAGATCCAGTTCCATCTGGGCGCGAAGACCGACAGGGTTCTTGGTCGGGAACTCCAGAAGATCAAGCCAGTCCGAAATGAGAGTGTCGCTGCTCTGGGTGCGCGGAGAGAGGTATTGCGTCGCTCGCATCACGGCCTCGCACTCCGGAGGCAAGCCGACCGCCTTGTCGTGAAGGGCCATTTCGGCAACGGCCATTGCCGCACGGAACGCGTCGGTCCGTCCGCGAGTTGCGATGAGGACGGCCTGAGACACGATGTCCCGGTGGGCGGCAATGAGTTCCTGGACGACAAACGCACCCAAGGAGACGCCGACGAGTCGGCATCCTTCGATTCCGAGCAGGCCGATCAGAGCAGCCGTGTCGGCCACCATGTCCGCGACCGTGAAGTCGGTTTGATCCGCGCCCAGAGGATTGATGCCTCTGTTGTCAAACGTGATTGTTCGATAGCCCGCCCCGTTCAGGAAGGGTGTCTGGTGAATGTTCCACACCTTCCCGGGACTTCCGGACCCCATGACCAGAAGTACGGGTTCACCTGCTCCGGAATCCTCAAAATTGACACGGATTCCATTGACGGCCGCCTGAGGCACTACTCCTCCTCTCGGGAAAAAGGATTCGGTCCGAAGGGGTAAATTTCCCTTGGTGGGGGTCGTTCTCGCACCATCAGGTCATGCCGGGGAGCGCATGCTCGTTCCACCGCTCCGGGGGACGCACGGGCGACCGCAGCCTCCCCGACCCAGGCGCGTCGCCGCTGGTCAGCCGCCTGTCGCCGACGCGGCTGGAGCTGGGCGATGGGCGCCGCCATGTGTCGGTCCGGCCACCGGCCATCCTCCGACGCCCCGCACGGACCTCCGGTCAGACCTGACCGGCCCGCATCACTTCGTCGGCTCACAAAGAGGCCAACGGCTCTACTCCGTCGGCGCTTTCGAGACAGTACCCCATAGAAATTTCGGGTGAAGGCGCCGTGGAATGGATTGCCCGACAGGGGATGCGAGAGAGGAGTGGGTGCGCCGCGGCCCGGCGAAGGTAGGGCGGCCGACGTCACAAGGACCGGGCATCGTGCCGGGTGCACCGGCCCGGCCTACGTCAGGGCCCGGCCGTCCCGCCGTGACCCGGGGGCGGGTCCGACTCACGACGGGGCGCCCGTTGTCCCGTCGACGGGACAACGGGCGCGACCCCGGGGCGGGCCGAGTTTCCCCTGTTTTCCGCCGCTCCTTTGGTGGTTCT
>NZ_JBVJUY010000021.1:89567-137956 GCF_055604165.1 Streptomyces sp. NPDC037242 | reverse complement strand
GGCGTACCCCCCCCCCCCCCCCCCCCCCCCCCCCCCCCCCCCCCCCCCCCCCCCCCCCCCCCCCCCCCCCCCCCCCCCCCCCCCCCGTGACGCCGGCACGCTGCCATCCCTTGCCCTGCGCTTCCCGGGTGATTTAGCTTGGCGACACAGGCAACGTCCGGGGCTGCGGTCGGCGCACACTTCCCCTTGGGATCTCTCGGGCCGCCGTACTGGCTCCGCTGCTTTCGGTACGAGTCATTTCGCCACCCGTCAGGGGATATCGGACGCCATTGGTGCGGGGCGCCACAGACGGCGGTCAATGAAACACTCGGCCAGCCCCCAGTGGGCTCCTCGGTGGAATTCCGTAAGACAATGCGCAGGGCGGGAACTTCCGTTCGGCGTGGGCATGGAAGGGGCGGGCAATGGAATCGTCGCCGCAGGTCCACCGGCGGGGTGGACAGAGCGAGGTACCGGAGGGGCCGATCGCCCCTGCCGGTGCGCCGCAGTCACTCGTGCGGGAGATCTCGAAGTTATGGGGGGAATGCCTGGGCGTCCTCGCGGTCGGGCCGGACGATGAGTTCTTCGCGCTCGGCGGCAATTCACTGAGCGGGATCAGGATCATCGAGCGGCTGTCACAGGTCTACGGCGTCGAGCTGTCCGTCCGCGACTTCTACCTGGCGCAGACTCCGGTGCGCGTCGCCGGGCTGATCGAGCAGGGCAGGACCTCGGCGTGAGACTGACGCCGGGTCCCGGCCACGACATCGACCTCGCCGGGGTCGACCTGTTCGACCTGGCCCTCTATACGTCGGGCGATCCGCACTCGGTCTGGGACCTGATGCGGGCCAAGGCGCCCCTGCATCACCAAGTCCTGCCGGACGGCCGGGAGTTCTGGTCCGTTACCCGGTACGACGACGTGCGCCGCGTGCTCGGCGACCACCTGGAGTTCACCTCTGAGCGCGGCACCGTGATCACCCACCTCGGGACGGACGACGTCGCGGCCGGAGTGCTGATCACGTCCACCGACCCGCCCCGGCACACCGAGGTCCGCAGGCCGCTCGGCTCCAAACTCACCGCGCGCGCGGTGAAGTCCTGGGAGGACAGGATCCGACGGACGATCGTGCGCTTCCTGGCCCCGGCTCTCGACGGTGAGGCCTTCGACCTGGCCGAGAAGGCGCTGCTCCTCCCCGCCATGGTCACCGGCCCGCTGCTCGGAATACCGGAGAAGGACTGGGAAGAACTCGTCCAGCTGACGGCGATGGTGAAGGCCCCCTCGGACCCGCACTTCAAGATGGGCAACGAAGCCGCGACGCTGGCCATCTCCCACCACGAGCTCGTCACCTACGTCAAAGGATGGGTCAGGACGCGGCGAACGGACAGCAGCGAGGACGACAGCCTGCTCCGCCACCTCATGTGCGTCCGCCCGGGAGGCGAGCCGCTGTCCGACGAGGAGATCGCCCTCGACGGCTACAGCATCCTCCTCGGCGCCAACGTGACGACGCCGCACACCGTCTCGGGCACCGTACAGGCACTCATCGAGCGCCCCGAACAGTTCGACAAGGCAGCGGCCGACCTGTCGCTCGTACCGAACCTGGTCGAGGAAGGGCTGCGCTGGACTTCGGCCGCCTGCAACTTCATGCGGTACGCGGTGGACGACGTCGAGATCGGCGGGGGCACCGTCCCGGCCGGCGGCGCGGTCGTGGCGTGGATCGGATCCGCCAACCGCGACGAGGCCCTGTTCCCCGATCCGCACACGTTCGACATCACGCGGGACGGCGCGAAGCGCCAGGCCGCGTTCGGGTTCGGTCCGCACTTCTGCATCGGCGCACCGTTGGCCCGGATGACGCTGCGCATCTTTTTCGAGGAATTCCTCCAGCGGTTCGAGTCGATCGAGCTCGCCGGCGAACCACAGCATCTTCGCTCGTACTTCATCGCCGGAATGACCCACCTCCCCATCGTCGGCACGAAACGACAGAGGCCATGACAACCGGTCCCACCACCGCCACCTCCCCATGGTTCGTCCGGCCGAGGACCACCGAGCACCCCGCCCGGCTCTTCTGCCTGCCCTTCTCCGGGAGCGGCGCGTCGGCCTTCAGCGCCTGGCCGGCCGCGATCGACGACGCCGAGGTCTGCCCGGTGCAGTTCCCCGGCCGCGAGAACCGACTGGGCCACCCCCACTACGGCACCTACGAGAACCTGGCCGCAGGGCTGGCCGAAGCTCTGGAGTCGCTGCTCGACCGGCCCTTCGCCCTCTTCGGGCACTGCGCGGGCGCGCTGGCGGGGTACGAGACCGTGCTCCGGCTTGCCGCACTCGGTCTGCCAGGGCCGGAGCGCCTCTTCGTGTCCGGCCAGCCGGCGCCGCACGACGCCTCGCGCGACCGGATGCTCACCATGGCCGAGCCCGAGCTGCGGGCCGAGCTGGCGTCGTTCATCCGCGGCCGGGGCATCGAACCCCGGCCGGACATGATCGACATGGGCATGTTCGTGCTGCTCCGTGATCACGCCGCCGCGGGTGCGTACCAGCGGACGGAACCGGTCAAGGTCGACTGCCCCATCGTCGTCGTGCACTGGCGCGACGACCCCGACGTGAGCCCCGACGAGCTGGAGGGGTGGCGCCAATACTCGGATTCGGTCGAGTTCCGGGTCGTCGACGGCGGCCACTACGACTTCATGAACGCGCCGGACGAACTGCTGAAGCTGTTGACCCGCCAGCGCTGACAGCGGCGCAGCCCGCAAGAGCTGCCTGCCGCCTTCGCCCCGGCACCTCCCCTTCGCAAACTCGACAAAAACGCAGGTCAGGCGCCCTTAGCGATCGGCTCCAGGATCGCCACGCACTCCACGTGGTGGGTCATCGGGAAGAGGTCGAAGACGCGCAGGGTGCGGACCTTGTAACCGTGGTCCTTGAAGTAGCCCAGGTCGCGGGCCAGGGCCGCCGGGTCGCAGGCCACGTAGGCGATGCGGCGGGCGGAGAGGCCCGCGATGTGGCGGACCGTCTGCTTGCCGGCGCCCGCGCGGGGCGGGTCGAGGACGACGAGGTCGCACTCGGTGATGCCGGTCTTCGGGAGGATCGCCTCGACCTTGCCCTGCTCCACGCGGACCCGCGGGAAGTCCGCCAGGTTGTGGCGGGCGTCCTCCACCGCGCGCTTGGTGGACTCGATGCCGAGCACCGCGCCCGTGTCGCCGAGGCGCTCCGCCAGGGCGCCCGCGAAGATGCCGACGCCGCAGTAGAGGTCGAGGGCCATCTCGCCCTTGCGCGGCATCAGGCCCTGCATGACGGCCTTGATCAAGGTGTCGGCGGCCTGCGGGTGGACCTGCCAGAAGCCGCCCATGCCGACGCGGTACGTACGGCCGTCCGCGCGCTCTCGCACGAAGGGGCGGCCGTGGACGCGGTGGACTCCGCCGTCCTTCTCCTCGACGCGCAGGACCGAGACCGGCTTGTCCAGCTCGACCAGCGGCAGGCGGCCGCCGGGACGGGGGGTGAGGACGACCTGGCGGTCGTTCGAGCCCGAGGCGGCGATGGCCTCGACGGTGGCCATCTGGGGCCAGTCCTGCTTCTCGATGCCCAGCTCGCTGACGCCCGGCGCCGCGATCATGCAGTGGTCGATCAGCTCGATGTCGTGCGAGCGGTGCTTGCGCAGGCCGGCGTTGCCGTCCTCGTCGATGGCGAACTGCACGCGGGTGCGCCACTGCGGGACCTGCCCGGCGGGAAGCTTGTCGCCCTCGGCCGGCATGACCGTGCCGTCCCAGCCGGCCTCCTCCGGGGTGAGCCCGGCGAGCCGCTTGAGCTGCTCGGCGACGACCTCGCCCTTGAGCCGGCGCTGGGCGCCCGGCTTGGCGTGCTGCCAGTCGCAGCCGCCGCACTTGCCGGGGCCGGCGTACGGGCAGGGCGCCTCGACGCGGTCCTTGGAGGCCTCCAGCACGGTGATGGCGTCGGCGCGCAGGAAGCGGGAGTCGACGTCGCCCTCGGTGACCTTCGCGACGATCTTCTCGCCGGGCAGGGTGTGGCGGACGAACAGGACCCGTCCGTCGGAGGTCCGGGCGATGCAGTGCCCGCCGTGCGCGACGGGGCCGACCTCGACCTCGTACTCCTCCCCGACCAGTGACTGCTTCTCGTTCTGCTCGGTCATGGTGGGGAAGCTCCAAGGCTAAGGAAGGTGCGAAAGGAAGGCTGAAGAGGCTGAGGAGGCCGACGCGAAGAACGGCCGGACAGCCGACCCACCAGTTTACGTGGATCTCGTCCGGCCGTTCACCACGCTACTTCGCGGCGGGGTCCCTGGGCCGCGGGGTGTCGACGGGGCCGCGGCGGACGGCGCCCGGGGCGCTCCACTCGGCCCGCTTCTTCGCCCGCCGCTTCGCGAGCTCGGAGGACTCCAGCTGGTAGGGCACCGAGGTGACCATCACACCGGGGGTGAACAACAGCCGGCCCTTGAGCCGCAGTGCGCTCTGGTTGTGCAGGAGGTGCTCGTACCAGCGGCCGACGACGTACTCGGGGATGTACACGCTGACGGCGTCGCGCGGGTTCTCGCTGCGCAGGCCCTTGACGTACTCCACCACCGGCCGGGTGATCTCTCGGTACGGGGAGTCGAGGATCTTCAGCGGGACGTTGATGCCGCGCCGCTCCCACTCCGCGCGCAGCGCCTTGGTCTCGGCCGGGTCGACGCTGATGCTGAGCGCCTCCAGGGTGTCCGAGCGGGTCAGCTTGGCGAAGGCCAGGGCGCGCAGGGTGGGCTTGTGGACCTTGGAGACCAGGACGATCGAGTGGACCCGGGAGGGGCGCACGCTGTCGTCGCTCGGGCCCTCGGCCGCGGCGATCTCCTCGGAGACCCGGTCGTAGTGCTTCCGGATCGCGCTCATCGTGCCGTAGAAGATCAGCATGCCGAGCAGGGCGACCCAGGCGCCGTGCGTGAACTTGGTCGCGAGGACGACGACCAGCACCATGCCGGTGAAGAAGGCGCCGAAGGTGTTGATCGCCCGCGAGCGGTGCATCCGGCGGCGGGCGGCGGGGTCGCGCTCGGACGCCAGGTGGCGGTTCCAGTGCCGGACCATGCCGATCTGGCTCAGCGTGAAGGAGACGAAGACGCCGACGATGTAGAGCTGGATCAGCTTCGTCGAGTCGGCGTCGTAGATCCACACCAGCAGCATCGCCGCGCCCGCGAGGAGCACGATGCCGTTGGAGAAGGCGAGCCGGTCGCCGCGGGTGTGCAGCTGGCGCGGCAGGTAGCGGTCCTGGGCGAGGATCGAGCCGAGCAGCGGGAAGCCGTTGTACGCGGTGTTGGCGGCGAGGAACAGGACCAGCGCGGTGGCGGCGGCGAGCACGACGAACAGGAAGCTGCCGTTGCCGAAGACGGCCTCGGCCACCTGGGAGATCACCGGGTGCTGGACGTAGTCGGCGCCCACGGGGACGCCGTTCTCCAGCAGGTCGGTGGCGGGCTTCTCCGACATCTTCACGTCGGTGGCCATGGCCAGGCCGATGATCCCGCAGAACATGGTGACGGCCAGGCCGCCCATGAGGGCGAGGGTGGTGGCCGCGTTCTTGCTCTTGGGCTTGCGGAAGGCGGGGACGCCGTTGCTGATGGCCTCGACACCGGTCAGGGCCGCGCAGCCGGAGGAGAAGGCCCGCAGGAGCAGGAAGACCAGCGCGAAGCCGGCCAGCCCTTGGTGCTCGGCCTTGATCTCCAGGTCGGCCGTGGGGGCCCGCATGGTGTCGCCGACGACGATGCCGCGCCAGGCGCCCCAGGCGATCATGACGAATACGGCGCCGACGAAAATGTACGTCGGGATGGCGAAGAGGTTTCCGGACTCCTTCACGCCGCGCAGATTCATCAGCGTGAGCAGCAGAATCATGATCATCGCCGAGAGCACCTTGTGCTCGATGACGAAATCGACGGCGGAGCCCAGGTTCTCCACGCCGGAGGAGATCGACACGGCGACGGTCAGGACGTAGTCGACCAGCAGGGCGCTGGCGACCGTGAGGCCCGCCTTGGGGCCGAGGTTGGTGTTGGCGACCTCGTAGTCACCGCCGCCGCTCGGGTACGCGTGGACGTTCTGGCGGTAGGAGGCGACCACGGTGAACATGAGCACCACGACCGCGACGGCGATCCAGGGGCTGAAGTGGTACGCCGACACACCCGCGATCGACAGGACCAGCAGGACCTCGCCGGGGGCATATGCCACCGAGGAGAGCGGGTCGGAGGCGAAGACGGGTAGGGCGATCCGCTTGGGGAGGAGTGTTTCCCCGAGGCGGTCGCTGCGTAGCGCCCGGCCGATCAGGATCCGTTTGGGCACGTCGGTCAGTTTGGACACGCAGAGGATCGTAAGCGTTCGAAATCGGCCTGACGAACCCCCCGCCGGTATACGGGGCAAAGTGGCGCCGCATCGAGGGCAATGCGCCACCCCCTCCAGCGCAAATGGTCACACTGGTGACCGCCCGTGTGTAGCTTGGGCCATGGTCTGAGACCCTGTTAAGCCAGAGCAGCAATGAGGCTGGAAACCAGCGAGCCGCTGACAGCCGGAAGGACGGCCGTGCACATCGTCATTATGGGCTGCGGAAGAGTGGGTTCCGCCCTCGCGCAGACCCTGGAACAGCAGGGGCATACGGTCGCCGTAGTGGACCAGGACCCCACGGCATTCCGCCGGCTGGGAGCGTCCTTCGGCGGCCGCCGCATCACCGGGGTCGGCTTCGACCAGGACACGCTGCGGGAGGCCGGCATCGAGGACGCGGGCGCCTTCGCGGCCGTCAGCAGCGGTGACAATTCCAACATCATCGCCGCGCGCGTGGCCCGTGAGATGTTCGGCGTCGAGAACGTCGCCGCCCGCATCTACGACCCCAAGCGCGCCGAGGTCTACCAGCGCCTGGGCATCCCCACCGTCGCGACCGTGCGGTGGACCGCCGACCAGATGCTGCGCCGGCTGCTGCCCTCGGGCGCCGAGCCGCTGTGGCGCGACCCGAGCGGCGGTGTCCAGCTCGCGGAGGTGCACACCTCCACCGCCTGGATCGGCCACCGGGTCAGCAAGCTCCAGGAGGAGACGGGCGTGCGCGTCGCCTTCCTCACCCGACTGGGCGAGGCGATGCTGCCGACGTCGGCGACGGTCCTCCAGGAGGGCGACCTCGTCCACGTGATGATGCGCACGGACGAGATCGACAAGGTCGAGGCGGCCTTCGCCGAAGGGCCTGAGGAGGCACACGCATGAGGGTCGCGATCGCCGGAGCCGGCGCGGTGGGCCGCTCCATCGCCGGTGAGCTGCTGGAGAACGGCCACGAGGTGCTCCTCGTCGACAAGGCGCCGACCGCCATCTCGGTGGAGCGGGTGCCGCAGGCCGAGTGGCTGCTGGCCGACGCGTGCGAGATCACCTCGCTGGACGAGGCGGCGCTCCAGCGCTGCAACGTCGTCATCGCCGCGACCGGCGACGACAAGGTCAACCTGGTCGTCTCGCTGCTCGCCAAGACCGAGTACGGAGTTCCGCGGGTGGTCGCCCGCGTGAACAACCCGAAGAACGAGTGGCTCTTCAACGAGTCCTGGGGCGTCGACGTCGCGGTCTCCACGCCGCGCCTGATGTCGGCCCTGGTCGAGGAGGCCGTCAGCGTCGGCGACCTGGTGCGGCTGCTCCGCTTCAGCCACGGCGACGCCAACCTCGTCGAGCTGACCCTGCCGGCCGACTCCTCGGTCGCGGGCACCCAGATCAGCGAGATCGCCTGGCCCGAGGACACCTCGCTGGTCACGATCATCCGCGGCAACCGGGTCCTCACCCCCCACGGGGAGGAGACCCTGGAGCCGGGCGACGAACTGCTCTTCGTGGCCGCCCAGGCCCGCGAGGAACAGCTGGAGGACCTCCTCCAGGCCCGCCACTGAGGCTTGCGTATGCCGAAGGGGGCGTGAGGACCGGGCCGGTCCTCACGCCCCCTTCGGCGTACAAGCGTCAGGCCCCCTGCTCCCGGGCCGCCGCGTCCTTGGCCTCCCACTCCGCGATCACGTCGATCGGAGGCGGGGCCTTCGCCAGGAAGACCCAGGTGAAGTACACCGCCAGCACCATCGGCGGGAGCTTCAGGGCGATCAGCACCCAGCCCAGCTGCGTCGCGTCGCCCCACCAGTACAGCGGGAAGAGGATCGCGTACTTCGCGAGGAAGATCAGGCCCCAGGCCAGGCTGGCCTTGGTGTACGCCTTCTTGCGCCCGGGGTTGCGCGTGCGCCAGGACAGGTTCTCCTTGAAGACCGGTCCCAGGACCACACCCAGCAGCGGGAAGCCCACCAGCGCGGAGAGCGTGAAGGCCACGCCGAGGCCGGCGCCGTAGATCATGCCGGGCAGGTAGAAGCCCTTGGCGCTGCCCGTGAACAGGGCGAACGCGACGCCGACGCCCACACCGAAGACCCCGCTGAAGGCGTGCTTCACGGTGTCCTTGCGCAGCAGCCGCACGATCACCAGCAGGACCGCGACCGCGCCCGCCGCGATGGCGGACAGCTTCACGTCCTTGTTGACCGTGTAGATCATGACGAAGAGCAGACCGGGAAGCATCGTCTCCACGGTGCCCCGGATGCCCCCGAAGGCGTCGAACAAGGCCGCCTGGGTCACCGCCTTCTGGTCCTCGGAAGGAGCCTCGGCGGGTGCGGCGGGTTCTGGGGTGGTCGGTCTGTCGAGTGACGTCACCGGATTACTGCTCCTGTCCGAGCGGTCGGAGTTCGTACTTCGGGTTGAAGAGCACCCGACGGCCGTGGCTCATCGAGATCCGCCCTGAGGCGATCATGCGACGGCCGGGTTCGATTCCCACGATCGAGCGACGCCCGAGCCATACGACGTCCAGCGCGGCCGAGCCGTCGAAGAGCTCCGCCTCCAGGGCGGGGACTCCCGCCCTCGGCCGCAGCGTGACGGTCCGCAGGGTCCCGGTCACCTTGACTATCTGCCGGTCGTGGCAGTCGCAGATCCGCGTGCACCCCGCGGCTTCTGCGTCCTCCTGCAGCTCCGCCGAATGCAGCTCCTCCTGCGAGGTGGACAGCCGCTCTATCATCCGGCGGAACCGGCCCGCCGGCCTGGCCGGCTTGGCGAGCTTCTCGGGACGCGGTTCAGCACTCATACAGGAAGCGTACCGGCGTGCCCGCTACCTCTCGAAGCGGTATCCCATGCCCGGTTCCGTGATGAAGTGCCGCGGGTGCGAGGGGTCCGCCTCCAGCTTGCGGCGCAGCTGCGCCATGTACACCCGCAGGTAGTTCGTCTCGGTGCCGTACGAGGGCCCCCACACCTCCTGCAGGAGCTGCTTCTGGCTGACGAGCTTGCCGCGGTTGCGGACCAGGACCTCCAGGAGGTGCCACTCGGTGGGCGTGAGCCGTACGTCCCGCCCCTCGCGCACCGCCTTCTTCGCGGCGAGGTCGACGGTGAAGCCGTCGGTCTCCACGACCACCTCGTCCTCCACGGACCCGGCGGCGGGCTCGGCCCGGCGTACGGCGGCGCGCAGCCGCGCCAGCAGCTCGTCCATGCCGAACGGCTTGGTGACGTAGTCGTCGGCGCCCGCGTCGAGGGCCTCGACCTTCTCGTCTGAGCTGTGCCGGGCGGAGAGGACCAGGATCGGTACGCGGGTCCAGCCGCGCAGCCCCTTGATCACCTCGACCCCGTCCATGTCGGGCAGGCCGAGGTCGAGGACGACCACGTCGGGGTGGCGGGCCGCGGCGAGCTCCAGGGCGCTCGCCCCGTCGGCGGCCGCGTCGACCTCGTACTTGCGCGCCTTCAGGTTGATCACGAGGGCTCGCACGATCTGCGGCTCGTCTTCCACCACGAGCACCCGGGTCATTGAGGTCCTGCCTTCTGTCGTATCGGGTCGAGATCGAAATCAACGGGGTGGCCGGTGCTCCGGCCCTCCCCGTCCACGGTGACCGCCGTGGCCGCGCGACCGCGGGTCACGGCCCGCAGGGTCAGCACCATGGTCAGTCCGCCGCCGGGGGTGTCCTCGGCGGCGAGGGTCCCGTCCATGGCCTCGGCGAAGCCGCGGGCCACCGCGAGCCCGAGGCCCACTCCGGCGCCGCGCGGCGCGTCCCCGTGCCGCTGGAAGGGGGCGAAGATGCGGTCCTTCGCCTCGTCGGGCACGCCCGGCCCGCGGTCGACGACGCGTACCTCGACCCGGTCCCCCAGGAAGCTGGCCGCCACCAGCACCGGCTCTCCCGGCGGGCTGTACTTGACGGCGTTCTCCACCACGTTGGCCACCGTCCGCTCCAGCAGCCCCGGGTCCACCGCCACCATGGGCAGGGTCTCGGGGACGTCGAGCAGCACGCTGTCCTCCGGTACGCCGCCCAGTGCCATCGGGACAACCTCGTCGAGGTCGATCTCCCTGATCAGCGGGGTGACGGTGCCGGTCTGCAGGCGGGACATGTCCAGGAGGTTGCCCACGAGGTGGTCCAGCCGGTCGGCGCCGGCCTCAATGCCCTCCAGGAGTTCGGCCCGGTCCTCCTCGGACCATTCCACGTCGTCGGAGCGCAGGGAGGTCACGGAGGCCTTGATGGAGGCCAGCGGCGTGCGCAGGTCATGGCTGACGGCGGCCAGCAGGGCGGTGCGGATCCGGTTGCCCTCGGCGAGCCGGCGGGCCTCCTCGGCCTCCCCGACGAGCCGCTGGCGGTCCAGGACGACGGCGGCCTGGGCGGCGAAGGCGCCGAGCACCCGGCGGTCCTCGGCGGGCAGCACCCGCCCGGACAGGGCCAGTGCCATGTGATCGCCGATGGGCATGTCCACATCGGCGTCCTCGGGCCGGTCGACCGGGCTCGGGCCGACGCTGCCGGCCCGCTTCCAGGGTTCGACCTCGGCTTCGCGCTCCAGCAGGGCCACCGATTCCATGGCGAAGGTCTCGCGGACCCGCTCCAGCAGCGCGTCCAGGGCGGTCTCCCCGCGCAGCACGCTGCCCGCCAGGAAGGAGAGGATCTCGGACTCGGCGCGCAGCCGGGCGGCCTGGTGCGTGCGGCGGGCCGCCAGGTCCACCACGGAGGCGACCGAGGCGGCCACCCAGAAGAAGACGGCGATGGCGACGATGTTCTTGGGGTCGGCGACGGTGAACCGGTGCACCGGCGGGGCGAAGTAGTAGTTCAGCAGCAGTGACCCCACGGCCGCCGAGGCCAGTGCCGGGTACAGCCCGCCGAGCAGGGCGGCGGCCACGGTCAGCGCCAGGAACAGCAGCATCTCGTTGGCGAGCCCGGGATCGGCGTCGACGTGGGTCAGCAGCACCGCGAGCAGCAGCGGCAGGACCACCCCGACGACCCAGCCGGCCACGATGCGGGGCCGTCCGAGCCGGGCGGCCGAGCGGGCCACGGGCAGCCCGCGGCCGCGGCCCTTGGCCGCCTCCTCGTGGGTGACGATGTGCACGTCGAGGTCGGGACCGGAGTCGCGGGCGACGGTGAGCCCGACGCCGGGGCCGAAGACGTACCGCCAGGAGCGGTGGCGGCTGGAGCCGAGGACGATCTGGGTGGCGTTGATGCCGCGGGCGAATTCGAGCAGCGCGTCGGGGATGTTGTCGCCGATCACATGGTGAAACGTTCCTCCAAGATCCTCGACCAGGGTCCGCTGCACCGCGAGCTCCTTGGGCGAGGCCGCGGTCAGCCCGTCGCTGCGGGCGATGTAGACGGCCAGGATCTCGCTGCCGGAGCCCTTGGCCGCCATCCGGGAGGCCCGCCGGATCAACGTACGGCCCTCGGGACCGCCGGTCAGGCCCACCACGATCCGCTCGCGCGCCTGCCAGGTGGAGCGGATGTTGTGCTCGCCCCGGTACTGCTGGAGGTACTCGTCGGCCCGGTCGGCCACCCACAGCAGCGCGAGCTCGCGCAGGGCGGTGAGGTTCCCGGGGCGGAAGTAGTTGGACAGGGCCGCATCGACCTTGTCGGGCTTGTATATGTTGCCGTGCGCCATCCGCCGGCGCAGCGCCTGCGGGGACATGTCGACCAGCTCGATCTGGTCGGCCCGCCGCACCACCTCGTCCGGTACGGTCTCCCGCTGCCGGACGCCCGTGATGGCCTCCACGACGTCGCCGAGGGACTCCAGGTGCTGGATGTTGACGGTCGAGATCACGTCGATCCCGGCCCGCAGCAGCTCCTCCACGTCCTGCCAGCGCTTGGCGTTGCGTGAACCCGGCACGTTGGTGTGCGCCAGCTCGTCCACCAGCGCGACGGCGGGCCTGCGGTGGAGCACCGCGTCCACGTCCATCTCGGTGAAGGTGGCGCCCCGGTAGGACAGCTCCTTGCGCTCCACCTGCTCCAGGCCGTGCAGCATGACCTCGGTCCGCGGCCGCCCGTGGTGCTCCACGAAGCCGACGGCACAGTCGGCGCCCCGCTCGACGCGCCGGTGGCCCTCGGAGAGCATCGCGTACGTCTTGCCGACCCCGGGTGCCGCGCCGAGATAGATCCTTAGCCTGCCGCGTCCCATGTGCCCCATTCTCCGGGACGCCCCCGCCGTTCACGCACCGATGACCACCCGCGCGGTCATCCCTGACGCAACCCTGACGCCCGCGTACGCGCCCCGGCGCACCCGGACGCGCCGGTGGGCCGTACCCCCTCGGGAGTACGGCCCACCGGCCGAAAAACTGCGTACGCGGTCACCGCGCCCGGGGTCAGCGGACCTCGGTGATCTCCGGACCGCGCTCCAGCTGGCCCATGCCGCCGGAGAAGCGCGAGCCCTCCTGGTCCTCCGTCTGCACGCCGTCCGGCACCATCTGCGCGTCGTTCGGCAGCTTCAGGACGATCGGGTCGCGCGGGGCCATCGGGCCGTCGCCGCGGACCACGACGGTGTCCAGGAAGATCCGCTCCAGCACGCCGGCCGACTCGGGGCGCACCGCGCCCTGGCCGGAAATGACACCGCGCAGGAACCAGCGCGGGCCGTCCACGCCGACGAAGCGGACCAGCTGGGCGCCGGTCTGTCCGTCCGGCAGCGGTACGGGCACCTGTGCGCGCAGCTCCCAGCCCAGCGGACCCTCGACCTCGTCGATGATGCCGCCCTGCTTGGTGATGCCCTCGGCGATCTCCTCGCGGACCTCGCCCCAGATGCCTTCCTTCCTGGGCGCCGCGAAAGCCTGGAGCTGCACGGCGCTGTCGCCCAGGACCACGGTCGCGGCGACGATCGCGTCCCCGGCGACCTCGACGCGCAGTTCCATGCCCTCGACACCCGGTACGAGGATGCCGCCGAGGTCGACCCGGCCGTCCTCGGGCTTGCCGGGCACCTCCGCGACGTCCCACGGGCCGTCGGGCCGCGGGGCCGGCGGCAGGTTCACCCTGCGCGGCTCGCCGGAGTCGAGCTCCGTGGCGTCGTCCTGCTCATCAGCCACGCCGTCGACGACCTGCTCGGCCGCGCCGCCGTCCTTGACGGAGTCGTTCTTCTTGCGACGTCCGAACACGTCACTGTCCTTCCCGGTCGGATACGACCGAAGCGTAGCCATTCCCACCCTGCTGACCAGCGCCGGATCCGGCCACGGCCGCATGACCACCGGTGGAGCCGAAACCCCCCTCGGCCCGCGCCGAGTCGGGAAGCTGCGCCACCTCGTGGAAGCGCACCTTCTCGACTCGCTGGACAACCAGCTGGGCAATGCGGTCGAAACGCTCGAACCGGACGCTTTCGCGCGGGTCGAGATTGACCACGATCACCTTGATCTCCCCACGGTACCCGGCATCCACCGTCCCCGGGGCATTCACGAGCGCGAGCCCGCAGCGTGCGGCCAGGCCCGAGCGCGGGTGCACGAACGCCGCGTACCCGTCGGGCAGCGCGATGGCGACGCCGGTGGGCAGTACCGCCCGCTCGCCCGGCTCCAGCTCTGCGGCCACGGTGGTGACCAGATCGCAGCCGGCGTCACCGGGGTGACCGTAGGCCGGGATCGGCACCTCCGGGTCGACGCGCCTGATGGCCACGTCGAGACCGGTGTTGTTCTCGTACATCAGGGGTTCACCTCGAAGGCGCGTGCGCGCCTGACCTGGTCCGGGTCGGCCATCGCCGCCCGGATCTCCTCGGGCCGTCCGTTGTCGATGAAGTGGTCGACCTTCACCTCGATGAAGAGGGCGTCCGCGCGCAGGGCGACGGGCCCTTGCGGACCACCTATTCGACCGACGGCGCTGGAGTAGATCTTCCGCCCGGCGACGGCGGTGACCTCGGCCTCCAGGTACAGGACGGTGTCCACCGGGACGGGGCGCACGAAGTCGGTCTCCAGCCGGCCGGTGACCGCGATGACGCGCAGCAGCCAGTTCAGGGAGCCCAGCGTCTCGTCGAGCGCGGTGGCGAGCACACCGCCGTGGGCCAGGCCCGGAGCGCCCTGGTGGGCGGCCTTGACGGTGAACTCGGCGGTGACGCGCACGCCTTCGCCCGCGCGGGCCGCCAGGTGGAGCCCGTGCGGCTGGCCGTCGCCGCAGCCGAAGCAGTGCTCGTAGTGCGCACCGAGGAGCTCACCGGGTGCCGGGGCATCGGGGTGCCGGACCGGTGCGGTGGCATCGGCCGGAGGCGTCAACGCTGTGTTTCGTCCACTCACAGCCGCAGACCTTACCCGCGCGGCTACCCGGCGGTCGCCTCGTGGCAGGCTTGGCGGCATGCAGCTCTCCTCCGCGCACCACGACGAACGCCTGACCGCCCCCCGCTCCTGGTGGGGCATCGCCGTACTCGCCGGCCTCGCCTGCGCGCTGATGCTGCTGCCGCTGGGGACGCTGCCGCTGCTGGCCGGGTTGGTCGGGGGCAGCGCGCTGACGGGTCTGCTGGTGAGCTCGTACGGGTCCGCGCGCGTGCGCGTGGTGAACGGCGCCCTGGCCGCCGGCGAGGCCCGCATCCCGGTGGCGGCGCTGGGCGAGCCGGAGATCCTCGATGCCGAGGAGGCCCGCGCCTGGCGTACGTACAAGGCCGACACCCGCGCCTTCATGCTGATGCGCAGCTACGTCCCGACGGCCGTCCGCGTCGAGGTGACCGATCCGGCCGACCCGACCCCGTACGTGTACGTCTCCACGCGCGAGCCGCAGGCTCTGGCCTCGGCGATCCGCGCCGCCAAGGCCTAGGGAGCGTCGTCAAAGTGGCGTCGGCCGCCCGAAGGGCGGCCAGACGGGACTTCGGCGACACGACCTAGGAGGACCCCCCGGGGCTCTCCCCCCGGCCGGCCGGACCCTCCAGGGCGGCCCTGGTGGCCTCGGGAAGGGGCTGGGAGGGCTGCTCCAGGGGCGGGAGCTGCGGCAGGGCGTCCCAGGGCACGGCGCGTGCCCGCAGGTCCGCACGTACCTTCTCGGCGAGTTTGCGGGTGTCTCGGCGGTTCATGACCGCGCCGACGGCCGCACCGACCATGAACGGCATCAGGTTCGGCAGGTTGCGGAACATCCGCTTCATGATCTGTTGGCGCAGTTCGCGCTTCATCTGACCGCCGAGCGCCGCGTTCAGCGTCGTCGGCTTGGTCAGGTCCACACCGCGTTCCTCGGTCCACGCGGTCAGGCAGGCGAAGCTGCGTTCCTTGAGCGAGCCGGGCGGCCGCAGCCCGTAGACCTCGTGGAGCTCGGCGACGAGCTTGAGCTCGATCGCCGCGACCGCGGTGATCTCGGCGGCCAGCTCGGCCGGCATCGCGGGCGGTACGGGCAGCATGGCCGCCGCGCCGATGCCCGCGCCGACGGTCGACGTGGCATTGGCGGCGCCCGCGATCAGCTTGTCGGCAAGCTGATCCGGGCCGAGGCCCGGGAACTGAGCGCGCAGGGTCGCGAGGTCCCGAACCGGAACGCGCGGTGCGTTCTCGATGATGCGGTCGGTGATGTAAAGGGCGGCGGCCCTGGCACCTTCGCCGCCCTTGCGTACACCGTTCTTGAGGGCTTGCAGCCGACGAGCCCCGTGCCGGTGCCGGGACTCCTCGTCGGCCTCCGTGGCCGACGGCACCGCCGGGGCGGTGTCGGAGGGCACGGCGGGGTCGCCGGGGGCTCCAGGGCCCGTTTCCGGGCCCGTGGCTCCCACCTGCGTCTCCGCCGGATCACCAGGTTTCCGAAAGCGGCGCTTTCGAAATGGTGTCGAGCCAGTCACGGCCGACGCCTCTCAGTCGCAGTCGCGACAGATCGGCTGACCGTTCTTCTCACGTGCCAGCTGGCTGCGGTGGTGCACCAGGAAGCAGGTCATGCAGGTGAACTCGTCCGCCTGCTTGGGAAGGACGCGGACGGCCAGTTCCTCGTTGGAGAGGTCTGCGCCGGGAAGCTCCATGCCTTCCGCCGCGTCGTAGTCGTCCACATCGACGACCGAGGACGACTTCTCGTTGCGCCGGGCCTTCAGCTCTTCAATGCTGTCGTTGTCGACGTCGTCGTCGGTCTTGCGTGGGGTGTCGTAGTCCGTTGCCATAGTTCGCTCTCCCCCTCTGGGATTTAGCGGGTGTCTCAGCGCACGTAACGCGCGAGAGGCCGGACTTGTGCCCGACCTGAGGCGGAGATTTTGCCTCACATCAAGGTCTGTTACTCAATCGACACCCAGCCGCCCGCCCCGAGGAGCATTTGGCTGCGATGTCGAGCGGGACCGTACACGGTCTTGGGGCCGACGTGCACAAACGCCACCCCGTGTATTTCCCGCCATCAAGGGGGCCGGAAACCCGGACTTCCCGGGCTTTCCGGCCTCCCCAGGGGTCACTGACCGCACATGACCCGACACTCGTCCATGTGATCGATCACACAGGAGCCGCCACCTTCACGCCTCTGACGTTCAGCCGACAGCGAACAAGCGCGTACCGGGTCACAAGGGAAGAGTGACACGCATCACGAGGCCACCGCCCTCGCGGGGGATCGCCTGGATCCGTCCGCCGTGTGCGCGGGCCACGGAGCGCGCGATCGACAGACCGAGCCCGACACCCTTGTCGCTGCCCGTACGCTCCGTACGCAGCCGCCTGAAGGGCTCGAAAAGGTTGTCCACCTCGTACGCGGGAACAACGGGACCCGTGTTCGATACCAGGAGGACCGCCTGGCCGTGCTGGGACTCGGTCGTGACCTCCACCCAGCCGCCCTCCGGGACGTTGTACCGGACGGCGTTCTGCACCAGGTTCAGGGCGATCCGCTCCAGCAGTACGCCGTTGCCCTGGACCACCGCCAGCGCGCGCTCGCCGCGGATCTCCACGCCCTTCGCCTCGGCCTCCCCGCGCGCCTGGTCCAGGGCGCGCGAGGCGACCTCCGCCAGGTCCACGGGCTTGCGCTCGACGATCTGGTTGTCGCTGCGGGCGAGCAGCAGCAGGCCCTCGACGAGCTGCTCGCTGCGCTCGTTGGTGGCGAGCAGGGTCTTGCCGAGCTGCTGGAGCTCCACCGGGGCCCCGGGGTCGGAGAGGTGCACCTCCAGCAGCGTGCGGTTGATCGCCAGGGGCGTGCGCAGCTCGTGCGAGGCGTTCGCGACGAACCTCTGCTGCGCCGTGAAGGCCCGCTCCAGCCGGTCGAGCATCTCGTCGAAGGTGTCGGCGAGCTCCTTGAGCTCGTCGTCCGGACCGTCGAGCTCGATGCGCCGGGTCAGGTCGGAGCCGACCACCCGGCGGGCGGTACGGGTGATCTTGCCCAGCGGCGAGAGCACCCGGCCGGCCATCGCGTAGCCGAAGGCGAAGGCGATGATGCTCAGGCCCAGCAGGGCCATCAGCGACCGGCTCAGCAGGTCGTCCAGCGCGTGCTTGCGCTGGTCGAGGATGCACTGCCCGATCGCGGCGTTGAACTGGTCGATGGACTGGTCGATGCCCACGCCCGAGCAGGTGGCGCTGGTGACCTCGACCTTCTGGCCGCCGACGATCTTGAACGGGAGCGCATTGCCCTCCCGCAGGGCCGTCGCCGCCAGCAGGTAGATGATCGACAGCAGCAGGATGCCCGCGATCAGGAACATCCCGCCGTACAGCAGCGTGAGCCGTATGCGGATGGTCGGCCGCAGCCAAGGGAAAGGACCCTCGGGCTGGCCGGGGTCCCAGGTCGGTTTCGGTGGCGCCGGTGGTGGCGCCGGGGTCGATGCCACCGCCGTCAGATCCGATACCCGGAGCCCGGCACCGTCACGATGACCGGCGGCTCGCCGAGCTTGCGGCGCAGGGTCATGACCGTCACGCGCACCACGTTGGTGAACGGGTCGGTGTTCTCGTCCCATGCCTTCTCCAGGAGCTGCTCGGCGGACACCACGGTCCCTTCGCTGCGCATGAGGACCTCCAGCACCGCGAACTCCTTCGGCGCCAGCTGCACCTCCTTGCCCTCGCGGAACACCTCGCGCCGGTTCGGGTCCAACTTGATCCCGGCGCGCTCCAGTACGGGCGGCAGGGCGACGGTGGTACGCCGGCCGAGCGCCCGCACGCGGGCGGTCAGCTCGGTGAAGGCGAAGGGCTTGGGGAGGTAGTCGTCCGCGCCCAGCTCCAGGCCCTCGACCCGGTCGCTCACGTCGCCCGAGGCGGTCAGCATCAGCACCCGGGTGGGCATGCCGAGCTCGACGATCTTCCGGCAGACGTCGTCACCGTGCACGAGCGGGAGGTCGCGGTCGAGCACGACCACGTCGTAGTCGTTCACCCCGACCCGCTCCAGCGCCGCGGCACCGTCGTACACGACGTCCACGGCCATGGCCTCCCGGCGCAGTCCGGTGGCCACCGCATCGGCGAGCAGCTGCTCGTCCTCGACGACGAGTACGCGCACGTCGTTTCCTTCCTTTGAGCCCTGGAGGGCACACGTGTATGGCGTCCTCCATCCTGCCCGTTTCAGCCGTAAACCGGCTGTAAGGCGCCCTGCGGCGGCCCCCGTGCGGGGCGGAAGTGAGGATTCCCTCGCCTTGCGAGGTTTCTGGGCCCAGGGTGCAGGGGAGGACGACTCCACACCCCAAACATCCCTGACGGCGGACTGCCACGTGCCGCCGCCGACCCACGAAGAGGGGGCGCACCCACCATGGACGCATTCACCGCGGGTCTCCTGCAGCGCATCAGGACCACGCAGTCGGACCTCAGGCAGGCCCGCGAGACGGGCGACGAATTCCTCGTGGACGTGGAACAGGCGGAACTGGAAGACCTCCAGCGCCTCGCCGCGGAACACGGCGTACCGGTATCCGTCTGCTGACGGCACCTCCCGAACCACGACCCCTCACCACCCCGAACCCCGGCCGCCCACCCTCGGCAGCCGGGGTTCCCCCATGCGCGGCGCCGGCCGGCCGCTCAGTCGTGCCAGGCCCCGGCCTCCTCCAGCAGCGGCTGGAGCGCGGCGAACACGGCGGGTCCGGCCGCCAGGGCCAGTTCCCCCGAGGCCGGCTCCCCGGCGCGCCCGCCGGTCAGGGCGCCGGCCTCGCGCGCGATCAGCTCGCCCGCGGCCAGGTCCCACGGGTTCAGCCCGCGCTCCCAGTAGCCGTCGAGGCGCCCGGCGGCGACGTCGCACAGGTCCAGCGCCGCCGACCCGCCGCGCCGGATATCGCGTACCAGCGGGATGATCCGCCGCGCGACCTCGGCCTGGTGGGCGCGCCGGGTCTGGACGTACGCGAAACCGGTGGCGATCAGCGCCTGGTCCAGCGGCGCGGCCGGCCGGCAGGCGAGCCGCGCGTCGCCCATCCAGGCCCCGCCGCCGAGCACCGCGTGGCAGGTCTCCCCGCGCATCGGCGCCGCAACGACGCCCACCACGGTCTCCCCGAGGTACTCGGCCGCGATGGACACGCCCCAGTTCGGCAGCCCGTAGAGGTAGTTCACGGTGCCGTCCAGCGGGTCGACGACCCAGCGCACCCCGCTCGTACCCGGGACGTCCGCGCCCTCCTCGCCCAGCAGCCCGTCCTCGGGCCGCCGTTCGGCGAGGATCCCGGTGATCAGCTTCTCCGCGGCGATGTCCATCTCGGTCACCACGTCGATCGGGCTCGACTTGGTCGCGGCGACCGCCAGATCGGCCGGGCGCCCGTCCCGCAGCAGCTCCCCGGCCCGCCGCGCGGCCTCCAGGCCCACGTCCAGCAGTTCGACCTTCAGCTCTTCGGAGATCACGGTCCCTCGTCCCTCTTCCCTACGCGTACGGACTGTCCACACCCGCGGCCGCCGGCCGGGGCCCCCGCGCCGGGCAGCAGCCCACGGCGCACAGATCATGACTCGCCCCGAGCAGTCCGAGGGCGCACCGCTCCACGCTCTCGCCGCGTTCGGCCGCGGCCCGCTCCAGCACGAGGTCCCGTACCGCGGCGGCGAACCGCGGGTCGGCCCCGACCGTCGCCGACCGGGCGATCGGCAGCCCCAGTTCGGCGGCCTTGGCCGTGGCCTCGGTGTCGAGGTCGTACAGGACCTCCATGTGGTCCGAGACGAAGCCGATCGGCACCATCACCACCGCCGGGGCGCCGGCTCCGTGCAGCGCCTCCAGGTGGTCGCAGATGTCCGGCTCCAGCCAGGGGATGTGCGGGGCGCCGCTGCGCGACTGGTAGACGAGCTCCCAGGGGCGTTCGGTGCCCGTCTCGGCCCGCACCGCGTCCGCGATCACCTTGGCGACGTCCAGGTGCTGCCTGACGTACGCCCCGCCCTCGCCGCCCTCGGTGTGGTCCTCGACCGGGCCGGAGGCGTCCGCCGCCGCGGTCGGGATCGAGTGCGTGGTGAAGACCAGCCGGGCCCCGTCGCGGACCTCCGCGGGCAGCGACTCCAGGGCGGCCAGCACCCCGTCGATCATGGGCTGCACGAAGCCGGGGTGGTTGAAGTAGTGCCGCAGCTTGTCCACCTTCGGCAGCTCGGCCACGCCCTCCTCGGCGAGCGCGGCCAGCGCGTCGGCGAGGTTCTCGCGGTACTGCCGGCAGCCCGAGTACGAGGCGTACGCGCTGGTCGCCAGGACCGCGATGCGGCGGCGGCCGTCGGCGGCCATCTCGCGCATCACGTCGGTCAGGTACGGGGCCCAGTTGCGGTTGCCCCAGTAGACGGGCAGGTCCAGCCCGTGCTCCGCGAAGTCCTTGCGCAGCGCGTCCAGCAGCTCCCGGTTCTGCCCGTTGATCGGGCTGACCCCGCCGAAGCCGAAGTAGTGCTGTCCGACCTCCTTGAGCCTCTCGCGCGGGATGCCGCGCCCGCGCGTGACGTTCTCCAGGAACGGCACGACGTCGTCGGGTCCCTCGGGGCCGCCGAAGGACAGCAGCAGGAGGGCGTCGTAGGGGGCCGCGAGGCCTTCGGCCACGGGCGCCTGGGGGGCACGGAGCTGGTCAGACATGTCTCGAATCCTGCCACCCGGCACCGGCTGCCGGGAACCGGCCTGGTCCCGACCCCGCACCGGATCGCAGGTAAGGTCACCCTTACTTCCTGTCGGCTTCTCGACGTCCTTCCACCATGCGGGTGCCTTGTCGGCAGTCGTAACCTGTATGGGCCAACGACGTCCCTTACGGAGGGCGCACCTTGCCCAGTCCCTACCGCGCGATCTTCGCCGCCCCCGGAAGCAAGGGGTTCAGCGCCGCCGGCCTGATCGGCCGCATGCCGCTGTCCATGGTCGGCATCGGCGTCCTCACCATGATCACCGAGCTCGGCGGGAGCTACGCCCTGGCGGGCGGGATCACCGCGACCATCGCGATCTCCGCGGCCGCCGTGGGCCCCCAGGTCTCGCGGCTGGTCGACCAGCACGGACAGCGGCGGGTGCTGCGACCGGCGACCCTGGTCGCCTCTGCGGCGATCACCGGCCTGCTGGTCGCCGCGGGCTACCACTGGCCCAGCTGGACCCTCTTCGTCTTCGCGGTCATAGCCGGCTGCGTGCCCAGCGTGGGCTCGATGGTCCGCGCGCGCTGGACGGCCCTGTTCCGCGACACCCCCCAGCTGCACACGGCCTACTCGTTCGAGTCCATAGTCGACGAGCTCTGCTTCATCGTCGGCCCGCCGCTCGCCGCGGCCCTGTCCGCCGGCTGGTTCCCCGAGGCCGGCCCCGTGGTCGCGCTCGTCTGCCTGCTGGCGGGCGTCTGGTGGCTGACGGCGCTGACCGGCACCGAGCCCAAGCCCCATCCCCGCCACGAGCACACGGACCACTCCTCGGCCATGAACTCCCCCGGCCTCCAGGTCCTGGTGGGGACCTTCGTGGCGACCGGAGCCATCTTCGGGTCCGTGGACGTCTCGACGCTGGCCTACGCCGCGGAGCACGGCAACAAGTCCCTCGGCGGCATATTCCTGGCGATCTGGGCCTTCGGTTCCTGCCTCGCCGGCATCGTCTTCGGCCTGCTGCACTTCAAGGGCAAGGCCGAACCCAGGTGGGTACTGGGCATCAGTGCGATGGCCGTGAGTATGATCCCCCTCCTACTGGCCGGGAACCTTCCGTTTCTGGCCGTGGCGCTCTTCGTCTCGGGCCTCGCCATCGCTCCCACGATGATCACCACGATGGCCCTGATCGAGGCGCACGTGCCACACGCGAAGCTGACCGAGGGCATGACCTGGATCAGCACCGGCCTCGCGGTCGGTATCGCGCTGGGGTCCTCCGTGACCGGCTGGGTCGTCGACTCCGCCGGCGCGCAGACCGGGTACGTCGTCTCCCTCTCGGCGGGAGCGGCCGCGGCGGCGGTTGCGTTCGCGGGTTACCGCCGGCTGACGAGGCCGGCGCAAGGGGAGGAGCCAGCTACTGATGGGGACGGCGACAGCAGGCAAGAGCGGCGCGGCACCGACCGCGTGGCGTAACTGGGCGGGGAACGTCACCGCCGCGCCCGCACGCGTGGTCACCCCGGCCTCGGTCGGGGAGCTTCAGGAAGCGGTCCGCCGGGCCGCCGAGGACGGGCTGCGGGTGAAGGCGGTCGGCACCGGCCACTCCTTCACCGCGGCCGCCGCGACCGACGGCGTGCTGCTGCGCCCGCAGGCGCTGGCGGGCATACGGTCCGTCGACCGGGACGCGGGCACCGTCACGGTGGCCGCGGGCACCGTCCTCAAGGACCTCAACCAGGCCCTGGCCCGGCAGGGCCTGTCGCTCACGAACATGGGCGACATCATGGAGCAGACGGTCTCCGGCGCCACGAGCACCGGCACCCACGGCACCGGCCGCGACTCGGCCTCCATCGCCGCCCAGATCCGCGGCCTGGAGCTGGTCACGGCGGACGGCAGGCTGCTGACGTGCTCCGAGAAGGAGAACCCCGAGGTCTTCGCGGCGGCCCGGCTGGGCATCGGGGCGCTCGGCATCGTCACCTCGATCACCTTCGCGGTGGAGCCGATCTTCTTCCTGACGGCCCGTGAGGAGCCCATGGGCTTCGACCGGGTGATGGCCGAGTTCGACCAGCACCACGCGGAGAACGAGCACTTCGAGTTCTACTGGTTCCCGCACACCGGCAACTGCAACACCAAGCGCAACAACCGCAGCCAGGGCCCGGCCGCCCCGCCCGGAGCGGTCAGCGCCTGGGTCGAGGACGAACTGCTGTCCAACGGCGTCTTCCAGGCCGCCAACTCCCTGGGCCGCGCGGTCCCGGCGGCCATACCCGCCATCGCCCGGATCGCCAGCCGCGCACTGTCGGCGCGGACGTACACGGACATCCCGTACAAGGTGTTCACCAGTCCGCGGCGGGTGCGGTTCGTGGAGATGGAGTACGCCCTTCCGCGCGAGCGCGTGGTCGGGGCGCTGCGGGAGCTCAAGGCCATGGTGGACCGCTCCGGCCTGCGGATCAGCTTCCCGGTGGAGGTGCGGACGGCTCCGGCGGACGACATCACCCTGTCGACGGCCTCGGGGCGCGAGACCGCGTACATCGCGGTGCACATGTACAAGGGCACTCCGTACCAGGCCTACTTCACGGCCGCGGAGCGGATCTTCACCGAGCACGGCGGGCGGCCGCACTGGGGGAAGGTGCACACGCGGGACGCGGAGTACTTCGCCGAGGTCTACCCGCGCTTCGGGGAGTTCACCGCGCTGCGCGACCGGCTCGACCCGGAGCGGGTGTTCGGCAACGACTACCTGCGCAGGGTCCTGGGCGAGTGAGCCCGGGCGCCCTCCCGAGCCCGGCTCAGGAGGGCGTCCGCTGCGTCTGGGGGCTGCTCCCGGGGGCCGTGTCCGGCGCCGGGGTCGTGTCCGGGCTCGGGGTCGGGGTGGGCTTCGGCGGGGTCGGGTTCGGCGTCGGACCGCCGGAGCGGGAGGGGCTCGGGTCGGGGCTCGGGCTCCGGCCGCCGTGCGAGTGCGAAGGGCTCGGGGAGGTCCCGGACTCCGGGGTCTTCCCGTCCTTGCCGTCCTTCGCGTCCTTTCCGTCCCTTCCGCCGGTGCCGGTCTCCTTCTCGGGGGACGCGGGCTTGTCGTTGCCCGCCTTGCGCGTGCCGCCGGACAGGATGGTTCCGCCGCCGGAGCTGATGGAGGTCCCCGCCACCGCCTCGTAGGTCCCGAGGCCGCCGAGCGCGATGGCGAAGGCCGCGCCGGAGGCGACCGCCGTGCGCTTCCAGCCCCGCACGCGGGTGCCGTGCACGGTGGCCTCGCCGAACTCCTCCGAGGGCAGGGCGGCGCTTTCCCCTTCCCCTCCCCCTTCCCCGCCCGGCGCTTCGGCGTGCACCGGCACCTGACGGGCCCTGGGACGGGCGGTCTCGCGCAACTGGTCGCCGGTGCGCTTGAAGAAGTGCTGGATGACCGGCCCGCCCGCGGTGGCGACCACGCTCACCACACCGGCGCCGAGGATGGTCCCGTAGACGCCCATCTGCGAGGCGAGCAGGGCCGCCGCGACGGTGGCCAGGGAGGAGCCGGCGATCTGGGCGACGCTCAGATCCAGCTTCTTCTTCCCCTCCGCCCCCTCGGCGCCCTCGGTCCGTTCGGTGCCCTGCGTCGTCTTGTGACCCATCCCCAACCTCTGTGCGCCCTGCCTCGTCCATGTCACCGCTTCTCAGCAATGACTGACGAACCAACCGAAGCACACAGTTCCATTTCTGGTGATTCTGTGAAGCAAGACACCCGAAAACGGGCGCGCTTCCAGGTCCGGCCGGACACCGGCCGGACGGAGGGCAGCCCAACTCCCGCCGTCCGGGACAAGTTCGGCGGCGCGGCGGTCCACCCAGGTGGCCCGAATGGAGTACTGTGGCGAGCCCTGGGGCCGTCCTTCCTTACGGATGTCCGGACTCGGGAGAGGGGGCCGGCTGATGGAGAACGGCACTCAAAGACCGGTGTTGCCGCGGTATTGCACGGGTTCCTGCTGCGCACAGTAATCGTTCGGTCACTGTGCGTGCCCAACAGGTAACCGTGCCATAACGGCGATCAAGGGCGCATGCCCGACACGCCGGTTTAACTCGGCAAGGTTGTGGCAGGCTGCACCCGGGCAGGCCACACTCGACTAGCGGAAGCAGCGACGCACGTGACGTCGGCAGGCACCACCCGGGAGGTCCCCATGCCCGAACTGCGTGTCGTGGCCGTCTCAAATGACGGCACACGACTGGTGCTCAAGGCTGCGGACAGCACGGAGTACACGCTTCCGATCGACGAGCGTCTACGGGCTGCCGTACGCAACGACCGTGCGCGCCTGAACCAGATCGAGATCGAGGTGGAGAGCCACCTCCGCCCCCGCGACATCCAGGCCCGCATACGGGCCGGTGCCTCCGCGGAGGAGGTCGCCCAGCTCGCCGGCATCCCCGTCGACCGCGTACGCCGCTTCGAGGGCCCCGTGCTCGCCGAGCGCGCGTTCATGGCGGAGCGGGCTCGGAAGACCCCCGTGCGCCGCCCCGGCGAGAACACCGGACCCCAGCTCGGCGAGGCCGTGCAGGAGCGCCTGACGCTGCGCGGCGCCGAGAAGGAATCCGTGCAGTGGGACTCCTGGCGCCGCGACGACGGCACCTGGGAGGTCCTGCTGGTCTACCGCGTGGCGGGCGAGCCGCACTCGGCGAGCTGGACCTACGACCCGCCGCGCCGGCTGGTCGTGGCCGTGGACGACGAGGCCCGCTCCCTGATCGGCGAGTCCGACGACCTGCCGGCGACGCCGGAGCCGAGCTTCCCGTTCGTGCCGAGGATCGCCAGGCTGCCGCGGGACCGGCCGCTGGACCGCGCGCTCGACCGGCAGTTGGAGCGCCCCGCCCCGCCTCCTCCCCCGGACCCGGAGGAGGAGCGGGACACCCTGACGAGCCTGCTGGAGGCGGTACCCAGCTTCCGCGGCGACATGGTGGTCCCGGAGCGTCCCGAGCCGCAGGCGGAGGAGCCCGAGGCGGAGGAACCCCCGGCGGCCTCGGCCGGCGCCGGCGCAGCGTACGCGGACGTCCTGATGCCCCGCACGGTCGCCGGGCACCGCGACCGCCTGACCGGTACCACGGACCGCCAGGCGGAGGCCGACGGAGTCCGGCCGGGCCGCCGTGCGGCGGTACCGAGCTGGGACGAGATCGTCTTCGGTACCCGGCGCAAGAAGCAGGAGTAGCGGGAGCAGCAGGAGCAGCGCGAGCGGCGGTGACCGCGGCAGGGCCCCCGAGCCGGGGCGGTGCCGCGGTGCGCCGCCCCGGCGCCGGGTGCCCCCGCTACTGGGGCAGCGGGCCCGTGGCCACCGGGCGCTCCGGGTCCGAGGACCACTCCGACCAGCTGCCCGCGTACAGGGCCGCCGGAACGCCCGCCACCGTCAGGGCCAGCACCTCGTGCGCTCCGGAGACGCCTGAGCCGCAGTACACCCCCACCGGAGTCCCGGCCGAGGCGCCCAGTTCCGCGAAGCGGGCCCGTAGCGCCGGTGCCGGGAGGAAGAGGCCGTCCGGGCCGACGTTCTCCACCGTCGGCGCCGACACCGCGCCGGGGATGTGCCCGCCGACCCGGTCGATCGGCTCGACGTCCCCGCGGTACCGCTCCCCCGCCCGCGCGTCCAGCAGGGTGCCCGTACGCGCCAGAGCCGCGGCGGAGTCCGCGTCCAGCAGCCCCAGAGCTCCCGGACTTGGCTTGAAATCGCCCTCCGCCGGAGACACCGGGTCGGCCGTCACCGCACCCCCCGCCGCCTTCCATGCGGCCAGGCCCCCGTCCAGTACCCGTACGTCCCCGTGACCCGTCCAGCGCAACAGCCACCAGGCCCTGGCGGCCGCCCAGCCCTGGCCGCCGTCGTACACGACCACCGGTGCCCCCGAGAGGACCCCGGCCCTGCGCATGACCGCGCCGAAGGCCTCCGGGTCCGGCAGCGGGTGCCGGCCGCCGGACCCCGCCGGACCTGCCAGTTCGCGGTCGAGGTCGACGTACACGGCGCCCGGCAGGTGCCCGGCCTCGTACTCGGCCCGCAGATCGGGGCCGCCGAGCTGCCAGCGGACGTCGAGGAGTACCGGCGGCCGGGCGTCGGCCAGCGCGCCCATCAGTTCGGACGCCGAGAGGATCGCGGGGTCCGCGGGCGTCTGCGGGGTCACGGGAGTAGCTGTCATGCGGCCCATCTTCCTCCCCGCCAAACGCCCCGTGTAACAAGACGGACATCGACGGGCCGCACTGATTCGGTCATCTCTGCCCGGCTCAAGTGAAACGCGGCCGGGTCGGGGCGCGCCCGGCGCCCGGGAGTGGAAGCATCACCCCGGGACGCGACTCGACGGAGGAGACGGCTGACATGACCGAGGCAGTGGAAGCAACGCGGCGCACGCCCGGCACGCCGTGCTGGGCGAGCCTGATGGTGCACAGCCTCGGAAACACCGAGGAGTTCTACACCGACCTGTTCGGGTGGGAGTACGAGCCGGGCCCCGAGCAACTGGGCAAGTACGTACGGGCCATGCTCGACGGGCAGGAGGTCGCCGGCATCGGCGAGATGCCGCCGGACCGGCACCTCCCGGTGGCCTGGACGACGTACATCGCCACGGACGACGCCGACGCGACGGCCGAATCGATCCGCTCCTGCGGCGGCACCGTGGCGGTGGGCCCGCTGGACGCCGGCATCGCGGGGCGGGTGGCGATCTGCTCCGATCCGCTGGGCGCGGTCTTCGGGCTCTGGCAGGCGGACACCCACCTGGGCAGCGGGATGCAGGGCGCCCCGGGCACGCCGGTCTGGCACGAGCTGGTCACCCAGGACACCTCGACGGTCGGCAAGTTCTACGAGCACGTCTTCGGCCACGAGGCCCTGGCGCACGCCACCGCCTCCGCCGACTTCGACTATCTGACGCTGCTCCTGCAGGGCCGGCCGGTCGCCGCCGTGCACGGCGTCGGGCGGTCGCTGCCGCACGACCGGGGCCCGCACTGGATGACGTACTTCGAGGTCGAGGACACCGACGCGGCCGCCGCCAAGGTCGTCCGGCTCGGCGGACGCGTCGTCCAGCCGCCGCGCGAGGGGCTCAGCGGACGACTGGCCACGGTCGCGGACCCCGAGGGCGCGGTCTTCACTCTGGTCCGCAGTCGGCGCTGACGCGCCGACGTACGACCGAGAGACTGAACCTGGTCACCCATTAGTCAGAAGTGATCAATCAGGTCGCCCCCCTGTGCCCATTTGTGTGAATAGCTGACCGCACTGTTCTTCCGTGACGGGTCAGCTTCTCCGAAGGGCGATCGATGCGACGTGCCTTGACCGCGTTCAGCGCGGTGGCGGCCTGCTGGTGCCTGCCCCTGGCTCCCGCGTGGGCGTCGGTGTCGTCGTCGGGGGGCTCCGGTGCGACCCCGTCGCCGTCCGCGTCGGCGTCCGTGGCCGCAGCACCGGAGCCGGAGAGCGAGCCGGAGAGCGCGGATCTGGCGGTGTCGGGGGTGCTCGCCCGGGAGGTCCGGGAGGCCCGGGAGAACACGGCCGCGGCGGCGCGGGAGACCTTCGACTACGTCGTGACGGTGACCAACCGCGGGCCTTCCACCGCCCGGCAGGTCCGCGTGACCGACCGGCTGCCGGCCTCCCTGGAGTTCGTCGCCTCCCCCGACGGCTGCACCGCCGGCGGCCGGACGGCGGTGTGCGGGCCGCTGGACACGCTGGCGGCGGGCGCGTCCCACGCGTGGGTGATCACGGTGCGGCTCGCGGCCGACTACCGCGGGGACGGCGCGGACATCGTCAACGAGGCGGTCGTCGACGCGGCGACGAAGGACCCGGATTCCCGGAACAACACGGCATCGACGACGGGCCTGAAGATTCCGCCCAGCGCGCGGACGGCCGACCTGTCGCTCCACAAGAAGGCGCTGCTCGCGAGGGGCCGCGAGCACGTCTGGCTGGGCGAGAAGTTCACGTACCTGATCACGGTGCGCAATCAGGGCCCGGCGACGGCGCGGCAGGTCCAGGTCACCGACCGGCTGCCGGCCTCGCTGACCCTGCTCTCCTCGCCCGACGACTGCGAGGTCCCCGCGGGCGGGGGCCGGCTGGTGGTGTGTCCGCCCCTGGAGCGCCTGGCGGCCGGTGGGACGGCTCAGTTCCGGATCACGGTACGCGTCGTCGCGGGCGACCGGGCCCAGCCCCCGGCGGAGCCGTGCACGCCCATCGAGAACGTCGCCCGCGTCACCTCCTCCAGTTTCGATCCGGACCTCTCGGACAACGCCAACGCACCGGACACCACGGGGCCGGACGGCGGCCGGCTGTGTCTGGCGTCCGACGGGGGCGAGGACCACCACGGCGGACCGGAAGACCACGGCCGTGAGGACCACCACGGCAAGGACGAGCACGGCGGTCGCGAGGACCACCACGGCGACCCGCAGCAGCACGGCGGCCAGCACCACGACGGCCAGGACCACGGCGGCCAGCACCACGCAGGCCAGGGCGACCTGGCTGATTCCGGCACCGCGGTGCCGGGGTGGCTGGTGTGGGCCTCGGCCGCGCTGGTGGCCGGCGGGGCGCTGCTGCGGAGGGTCTTCCGCGCCCGGGCGTGACCGGCAGGTGCAACCGCAGAGCGAGCAGACGAGGAACGTTCCCGTATGACCATGCCCTGGAGTGCCCGGTGGCGCAGGGCCGCCGCCCCCTTGTTGTGCGCAGCTGCGCTGGCACTGCCGTCGCCGCCCCCGGCGACGGCAACCGAGGGACCCGGGCCGCGCGCACTGGCCTTCCCCGTCGACGAGCCGTTCGACAGCTCCACCAACCTGGGCACCGCCAGCGGCAGCGCGAGCTACCCGGCCGGATCCGGCTGGCTGCGGCTGACATCGGCGAGCACCAATCAGGCCGGCACCTGGAAGATGAAGGACTCCTTCCCCTCCAGCCTCGGCATCGCCGCCGAATTCAGCTACGCCACCTACGGGGGAACCGCCTACGACGGCAAGAGGGGTGACGGGCTGTCGTTCTACCTGACCGACGGCGCAGCGGCCGACGGGGTCGGCCCGTCCGGAGGCAGCCTCGGCTACACCTGCTCGGGCCCGATTGCGTCCCGGTGCACGAGCTCGGGCGTACCGGGGGCCTACCTCGGCATCGGGTTGGACGAGTTCGGGAACTTCTCCTCGGCCTCGGTCGGCAACGGCGGGCCGGGCGTCCAGCCCAACAAGATCGTGGTGCGCGGCGGCGGCAACGGCTCGACGGGGTACCGCTACGCCACGTCCGCGGACGGCCCGGGCGGGACCGTGGAGACCGGCAGCCGCGCGAAGCTGCGTACGGTGCGCGTCTCGCTCCTGCCCAGCGGCTCGAAGATGCTGCTGTCGGTGTGGTCCGACAGCGGCCCCGACACCGCCATGACCCGGCTCGTCACCGACTACGACGTCACGGCCATCACCAGCCAGCCGACGCTGCCCGCCAGCCTCAAGGTGGGCTTCTCCGCGAGCACCGGCGCCGCGACGAACATGCACGAGATCGACGACCTCCAGATCAACGTGCCGGCCGACCTGACCATCGCGAAGACCGGATCCCCCGCGAGCGTGCCCGCCGGCGGCGGGCCGGTGACCTACACCGTCACCGTCTCCAACAGCCAGGCCAACGAGGTCACCGGCGCTGCGGTACGGGACACCGTGCCCGGCCTGACCGGCGTGACCTGGACCTGCCGGGCCGGCACCGGCGGCACCTGCGGCCGGGCCTCCGGCAGCGGGAACGTCCTGGACACCACGGCCGACTTCAAGCGGGGCGGCTCCGTCACCTACACGATCACCGGTACGGCGCCGGCCCAGCCCACCACCCTGGCCAACACGGCCACCGTGACCGCGCCCGCGGACCGCAAGGACACCAATCCGGCCGACAACAGCGCCACGGCCTCCGACACCGTGGTGACGGCCCACGCCGATGTGGCCGCGGAGAAGGAGGGACTCGGGTCCGGGCCGGTGGCCCCGGGCCAGGAGTTCGACTACCGGATCACGGCCCGCAATCTGGGGCCTTCCCACACGGCCTCGGTCCGGCTCTCCGACACCCTGCCCGGGCCGCTGCGGTTCGTCTCCTCCCCCGACGGGTGCACCGCCTCGGGACAGCGGCTGTCGTGCCCGGTCCGCGACTCGCTGAACGCCGGGACGAGCACCTCCTGGACGGTGCGCGTGCGGCTGGACGCCGCCTACGAGGGTGACGGGTCCGATCTCGGGAACGTCGCCTCGGTCCGGCACTCCGTCACCGACCCGCAGACCGCGAACGACACCAGCGCGGCGGCCGGGCCACCCGGTGGCGTGGCCGCCGCGCGGGCCGACCTCTCGCTGACCAAGGCGGCCGAGAGCCGGTCCGCCGTCGCGCCCGGGGAGGCCTTCACGTACACGGTGACCGTACGCAACGGCGGCCCGTCCGTGGCCCGGCAGGTCACGGTCACCGACCCGCTGCCCACGGCGCTCGCCTTCGTCTCCTCGGCCGACGGCTGCTCCGCCGTCGGCCGGGACGTCACCTGCGGCCCGGCGGCGGTGCTCTCACCGGGCGGGGTCCGTTCGTGGACCTTCACCGTCCGACTCGATGCGGCGTACACCGGCGACGGTACGGGCCTGCGGAACACCGCGACCGCCCGGGCGGACACCGCCGATCCGAACCCGCTCGACAACAGCGGCTCGGCGGGCACTCCCGGGGGACGCGTCAGTCCGCCGAGTGCCGACATCGAACTGGCCAAACGCGCCACCGCCGGCTGACGCCGTCCCCCCTCCCGATCCCCCGTACAGCGCTCTGTACGGTCCTCGCACGCACGAACGGAACGATGCGCGATGACGACGACACCAGGCCGGCGGCCGGCGGTGCGGGCCGCCCTGGCCCCGCTGCTCTGCGCCGCGGCACTGTGGGCAGGTCCGGCCCCCGCGGCGGCCCTGCCCGGAGGGGGGCACACGGTCGAGGTGACGGCACGGCGTGCCAAGGCCCCCGGTGACCTCATCACCTACACCCTCACCGCGAAGAACAAGGGCCCGTCGGTGGCCCGGAACGTCACCGCGACGGACAAGCTCCCCGACGGGATCTCCTTCGTGGACTCCTCCGACGGCTGCACCGCCACCGGCCAGACCGTCACCTGCGGGCCCGAACCCCAGCTGGGCGCCGGTCAGAGCAGGAGCTGGAGTTTCCATGCCCGGCTGAGCGCCTCGTACCAGGGCGACGGTTCCGACCTGGGCAACAGCGCCTCCGGCACCTCGGACGCCACCGACCCCGATCCCGCCAACAACAAGCCCGATCCGGTGCTGCCCCCGGGGCCGTTCGACCCGGTCTCGGACCTGGCCACCGTCAAGACCCCGCTGGGCGCGGGGCCGACGGTTCCCGGCCAGGAGTACGAGTACGAGATCCGTACGACCAACAAGGGCCCCTCCGACGCGCGCAACGTCGTGGTGACCGACACGCTGCCCGACGGGCTGACCTTCGTGTCCTCGGCGGACCCGTGCACGGCCTCCGGACGGACCGTCAGCTGCGGTCCGCTGGCCAGGCTCGTCCCGGGCGCCGAGGTGGTGTGGACCTTCAAGGTGAAGCTGGACGCCGCCTACTCCGGTGACGGCAGCGACCTGCGCAACACCGCGACCTCCTCCTCCGCGTCCAAGGAACCGGAGCCCGCCGACAACACCTCGCACGCCGTGCTCCCGCCGGGCGGGGTCACCACCCCGCAGGCCGACGTGTGGGCGACGAAGAGGCCGGCCACCGACACGCCGATCGCCCCCGGGGAGACCTTCGAGTACGTGGTGGTCGCGCACAACGACGGCCCCTCCCGGGCGGTCGACACCACGATCACCGACACGCTGCCCGCGCAGCTCGCATTCGTCTCCTCCCCCGACGGCTGCTCGGCCGCCGACGGTACGGTCGGCTGCGGCCCGTTGGCCGTACTGGAGCCGGGGGCGTCGCGGAGCTGGCGGTTCACCGTCCGCCTCGACAGCAACTACACGGGCAACGGTTCCGACGTCCGCAACACGGCGACCGCCACCTCGAAGACCAAGGACCCGCACACCGAGAACAACACGAGCAGCCCCGCGGGCCTGCCCGGCAGCACCGTCAACAAGCCGACCGCGGACCTGGCGGTGACCAAGGAGGCCGTGGGCTCCCGGCCGCCGGTGCCGGGCGAGACCTTCGACTACCGGATCCGGGTCACCAACAACGGCCCCTCGGCTGACGCGTTCAACGTCAAGCTCACCGACAGCCTCCCCGAGGGCCTCTCGTACGTGACGTCCTCCCCGGCCGGATGCACCGTCGCCGGGCACCTGGTGTCGTGCAGGCGCACCAGCCCGCTCAAGGTCGGCGAGACGGTCGAGTACCTGCTCACCGTCAAGGTCGACCCCGCCTACAGCGGCGACGGCAGTGACCTGAAGAACACCGCCCAGGTGACGGCCGACAACATCGACCCCGCGAGCGAGAACGACAGCAGCACCGCGACCGTGCCCGGCGGCCACGTCACGGATCCCGCCGCGGACCTCGCCATCACCAAGAGGCCCGTCCAGACCACCCCCGTGGCCCCGGGCGAGACCTTCGACTACGCCCTGACCGTCACCAACAACGGCCCCTCGCAGGCCGAGCAGATCACCGTCACCGACACGCTGCCCACCGCGCTGAGCTTCGTCTCGGGCGACGCCGCGTGCACCTCCGGACGGACCGTCACCTGCGGCCCGCTGCCGCGCCTGGCCCCCGGGGCCTCGGTGACCTGGGTGATCAAGGTGAAGCTGGACCCGGAGTACACCGGCAACGGCTCCGACATCCGCAACACCGCCGCCGTCGACTCGCTGACGGCCGACCCGAGGCCGGCGAACAACACGAGCGCCGCCGCCGGCCCGCCCGGCGGCACGGTCAAGGACCCCACCGCGGACCTGGAAGTCGGCAAGTCCACCCCGTGACCCCGCGGACCGCGTGACGACCCCGGACGGCCGGCAGGGCCCCCGCCCTGCCGGCCGCCCGGGTCTCGCCTGGGCAGCTTCGGCGCCAACCCGGCTCCTCATAGACCAGGGAACGGCCACATTCAGACGGGCATCGCACCAATGTGATCAGCCCTCTGGATACACCGCTGCACGCTGATACCGTGCGGATCAATCTCAGGCGTGCACCGCTCGCCTGTCCGCGCCCTGGGCGGCCCAGCTCATGCTGGGGTGCCAGGAAGAGCAGGATCCAGACGAACAGGGGACCGGCATCTCCTTTCGCTGACCTGCTACAGCCCCGTGCGGGGCTTGGTTCCGCATACTGCAGTGCCAGTCGTACCCGCAAGACAGGGCTTTCGAGCCCTGAACTGAGTTTCTGTGCCGGCGGAAGGTCGGTTCGACCATGCCCGAAACGTGGTCGAGCTGCTTCCCGCCGATGGGCCGCGCTTCGACCACTCTGATAGAGAGTTCGAAGCATTGAGTGACTTGCTTGTCCTTGGGGTTCTGGGAACGGTCAGCGTCGTTGCCATCGTCATCTACGGATTGACAGAGGTTCTCGATCGGCTTCCACGATTGTTCGCGGCATGGCATCGGGCGCGCGAAGCCTGGCGTGTAACGACCCAAGAGGAGATGCCGGAAGACCCACGGGACGCCGGACATTGAAGCCAGGCTCCATGCGCGAGACCAAAGCGCGCTGCCGCGTGTGCAAGCCATCCGAAGAGAGTCGAAGCAGGGGGCGCGTCAGGCGTGGTTGACCGGTAGGACGTCCGGGGAGAGGGCGCCGGCGTGGGCCGCGGCCGAGGTCACGCGCTTGCGGTGGTGGCGGCGGCAGAGGACCTCGTAGCCGATTTCCTCCGTCGGGCCGTTGACGTCGCCGACGACGACCTGGGCGCCCTCGACCACCATCTGCCCGCCCACCGTACGGGCGTTGTGGGTGGCTCGGGCGCCGCACCAGCACAGGGCCTCGACCTGGAGCTGCTCTATCCGGTCCGCCAGTTCGATCAGGCGTTGCGAGCCGGGGAAGAGCTTGGTGCGGAAGTCCGTGGTGATGCCGAAGGCGAAGACGTCCAGGCCCAGGTCGTCGACGGTGCGCGCCAACTGGTCGATCTGTTCCGGCGCGAGGAACTGGGCCTCGTCGACGATGACGTAGTCGGCCTTGCCGCCCTTGGAGAGCTGGTCGACCAGGTACGCGTACAGGTCCATGCCCTCGCCGGCCTCGACCGCCTCCGTCACCAGGCCCAGGCGCGAGGAGAGCTTGCCCTCGCCCGCCCGGTCGTCGCGCGTGAAGATCACACCCTGGAGCCCGCGGGCCGAACGGTTGTGGCCGATCTGGAGCGCCAGAGTGCTCTTTCCGCAGTCCATCGTTCCGGAGAAGAACACCAGCTCGGGCATGGGGAGTACAAGACCTTTCGGGTCGCGGACGGGGGAGGTCGGGGAGGTCGGGAGGATCAGGTGCGGACTTCGAGCAGCGGGACCAGCTGCTCGGCCGGGGTCATGGAGCCGTGCATGCCGGCGAGGGCCGACTCGTTGGGCTCGGCCCGCGAAGCGGTGATCGCCACATCGGCCTGAGCGGCCGCGACGACGTCGCCGATGCGGCCGAGGACGCGCTCGTCGCACTCCCCCGGTGCGCCGAACCAGCCCAGTTCCAGGGCCTCTTCGCGGCTCGCGACCCAGAACCGGTCGCCGAGCACCTCGCGCCACACGGTGAGGACGTCGGCCTCGGCGCCCGGGACGGCGTACACGTGCCGGGCCCGGCCCTCGCCGCCGAGCAGGGCCACGCCCGCGCCCAGCTCCCAGTCGTCGTCGAAGTCGATCCGGGAGTCCTCGTCGAAGGGGATGTCCACCATGCCGTGGTCCGCGGTGACGTAGAGCGCGGTGCGCGCCGGAAGCTGCTCCGCGAGCCGCTGCACCAGCCTGTCGACGTACATCAGCTGGCCGCGCCAGGCGTCGGAGTCCACGCCGTGGCGGTGGCCGGCCCCGTCGAGCTCGCTGTAGTACGTGTACACGAGCGAGCGGTCGCCGGCCGCGAGGCGCTCGGCCGCGAGGTCCATGCGCTCCTCGCCGGTCATGCGCCCGAGGAAGGTGCCGCCGCTCAGCGCGACCTTGGTGAGCGGGGTGGTCTGGAACGCGGGCGAGGACACCTGCGCGGTGGCCACGCCGGCCGCGTCGGCCTGCTGGAAGACGGTCGGGTACGGCTGCCAGGGCTTCGGCGAGGTCCACGGGTGCCAGCGGAGCTGGTTCATCAGCTCGCCGGTGGCGGGGTTGCGCACGGTGTAGCCGGGCAGGCCGTGCCGGGAGGGCGGCAGGCCGGTGCCGACGGATGCCAGCGAGGTGGCGGTCGTCGCCGGGAAGCCCGCGGTGATCGGGCGGCCGGTGCCGCCGCGCGAGCTGGCGAGCAGGGACGTGAGGTACGGGGCCTCGGCGGGGTGGGCCTTTATCTGCTCCCAGCCCATGCCGTCGACGAGGAACACGCAGTTGCGGTCGGCCGGGGTGAGCTCGGCGATGGAGGCGGTGAAACCGGGGACGCCCTGGCCAGCCACGAGCGTCGGCAGCAGGTCGGCGAGCGAGCCGCTGCCGTACTGCGGCACGGGGGCGCCGGTGAGGTCCAGGAGCTCGGGCTCGTCCGCCCAGTTCTGCGCCGCGGAGTACGCCATCAGCGGGCGGAAGGGGAGGTCGCCGCCGTTGCTTCGCTGAGCGCCTGCGCGAAGACGAGCGTCTGGCGCACGGCCTCCGGGCCGTCGCCCGCCTCGCTGACGCGCAGGCTCAGGTCGTCGGCGGTGGAGTTGCCGGTGTAGCCGTGGTCGGAGTCGCAGTTCGGGTCGCCGCAGGCGGCCGGCTCCAGGTCGATGCGGGAGACCGCGCCCCAGCCGATGGTCAGGACGACCTCGCGCGGCAGGGTGCCGGGAGTGTAGGACTCCGGGTTGGCGACGACGCGGCTGAGCACCACGGAGGAGATGCTGGAGAGCTTGACCGACTCGGTGGAGGTGGTCGCGTACGGGGACGGGGACCCGGCGTCGGCGGCCTGCTCATCGGTGTGGCTCACGATGAAGCGGTTGCCGGTCAGGACCAGCACCGTGACGTGGCGGCGCACTTCGTTCGAGTCGAAGGTCGTCTCCTGGTGGACCAGGTACGACGAAATCGGCTCGCCGCCCACTGCGGCCTCCACGGCCTCGGCCACGAGGGCCGGGTAGTAGCCGCTGCGCTCGATCGCCGTGCGCAGCCCCTGGGTCGTCGTACCGGATTTCGCCATGAGGTCCATCCTAAGGCCCGTACGGGGCACCCCGGCCGCGCCGGACGTCAGTAGCTGGGCAGGGTTCGCGGCCCGAGGTCGCTGCGGGCGGGGGCGTGGGCGAGGCGGACGGTGGCGCTGAGCACGGAGAGGCCTTCGGTGGCGACGACCACGGGCTCCAGCGAGACTCCGACGACCTCGGGGTGGTCGTCCACGAGCCGGGAGAGCCGTAGCAGGAGATCCTCCAGGGCGGGGGTGTCGACGGGGTCGCTGCCGCGCCAGCCGAAGAGGAGCGGGGCGGTGCGGATGGAGCGGATGAGGCCGGCGGCGTCCCGGTCGGTGGCCGGGACCAGCCGGTGCGCGGTGTCGCCGAGCAGCTCGGAGGGCGCACCGGCGAGGCCGAAGGAGAGGACGGCCCCGGCGGCGGGGTCGATGACGGACCGCACGACGGTGTCGACGCCGCGGGGCACCATGGCCTGGACGACGGGGAGCAGCTCGGCGGGCTTGCCGAGGGCTTCGGTCAGCTCGTCGTAGGACCGCCGCAGCTCCGCCTCGGTGGTGAGGTCGAGGCGTACGCCGCCCAGGTCCGCGCGGTGGCGCAGGTGCGGGGCGGTGGTCTTGAGCGCCACGGGATAGCCGAGCACCTGCGCGGCGCGGGCCGCGGCGTCGGCGCTGGGCGCGGGGAGGGTGGCGAAGACGCGGATCCCGTAGCGTCCGAGCAGTTCGCGGGCGTCGGGATCGCCCAGGGTCAGGACCTCGTCCTCCGCCACGTCCGCCAGCAGGCGGGCGAGCTGCCCGGCGGCTCCGGTCTCGTCGATGTCCTCGTACTCGGGAACCTGGCCGGGCTCGGCGATGGCGCGCCGCCACTGGCCGTAGCGCACGGCCTCGGCGATGGCCTTGACGGCGCGCTCGGCGGCGGGGTAGCTGGGGATGCGGTCGCGGTCCTCGGGCGGGCGGGAGTCGGCGGGCGGGGCCGCGGGCGCGGCCGCGGACACGGCAGCCGGTGCGGCACCGGCTGAGGCAGCGGCACCGGTCGCTGGCTGTGCCACCGCAGCCGTCCCGTCCTGCGGGCCGGGGGCGGGGGCCGTGGCGCGCGCCGCGGACAGGGCCTCGACGAGCTCGCCGAGCTCCACGTGCACCACCGCGACGGGCTTGCCCGGCACCTCGGCCACGGCCTCGCGCAGGGCGTCGGCGAGATCGTCGGCCAGCGCGCGCTCACTGACCCACGGGATCGCCGTGACGACGACCGCGTCGCAGTCGTCGGAGGCAAGCGCGGCGGCCAGGGCCGTGCGGAAGTCCGCCGGCGAGGCCGCCGTGGTCAGGTCCAGCGGCGGCAGCGGCCGCAGCCCCTGCGTCAGGCAGGCGTCGTAGGTGAGGACGCCGAGGGACTCGGAGTTGCCGAGGATCGCGATCCGCGGTCCGGCGGGCAGCGGCTGCGCGGCCAGCAGCAGGCCGACGTCCACCAGCTCGGTGACGGTGTCGACGCGGATCACGCCCGCCTGCCGCAGCAGCGCCGAGACCGTCGCGTCCGGGAGCCGGGTGTCGGGGACCACGTGCCCGGCGGGGGTGTGGCGGCCGCCCTTGGCGACGACGACCGGCTTCACGGCCGCCGTCCGGCGGGCGAGCCGGGTGAACTTGCGCGGGTTGCCCAGGGTCTCCAGGTAGAGCAGCGCGACGTCGGTCGCCTCGTCGTCGTACCAGTACTGGAGGATGTCGTTGCCGGAGACGTCGGCGCGGTTGCCCGCCGAGACGAAGGAGGACAGGCCCTCGCCGCGGCGCAGGAGCCCCGAGAGCAGCGCGATCCCGATCGCCCCGGACTGCGTGAACAGGCCGATCCGGCCGCGCTTGGGCAGCGGCGCGGGGGCCAGCGAGGCGTTCAGCTCCACCTCGGGGGCCGCGTTGATCACCCCGAAGGCGTTCGGGCCGATCAGCCGCATCCCGTACGAGCGCACCTGGCGCACCAGTTCGCGCTGGCGGGCCGTCCCCGCCGCGCCGCTCTCGCCGTATCCGGCGGAGAGTACGACGAGCCCCTGCACGCCGTGCTCGCCGCAGTCGGCCACCGCCTGGGGTACCCGGTCCGCCGGGACCGCGACCACCGCGAGGTCGACGGGCGCGCCGATGTCGCCGAGTGCCCGGTAGGCCCGTACGCCGTCCAGCAGGTCCCCCTCGATGCCGGGGGCGCGGGCCTCGTTGACGGCGTAGAGGTGGCCGTGGAAGCCGCTGTCCCGCAGGTTGCGCAGGGTCGCCGCGCCCACTCCGCTGCCGGAGCGGCTGACTCCGATCACGGCCACGGAGCCCGGGGTCAGCAGCCGCTGCACCGAGCGGGCCTCGGCGCGCTGTTCGCGGGCGCGCTGCACGGCGAGGGACTCGGCGGTGGGTTCGAGGTCGAGGGTGAGGTGGACGGAGCCGTCCTCGAAGCTGCGCTTCTGCTGGTAGCCGGCGTCCGTGAACACCTTGATCATCTTGTTGTTGGCGGGCAGCACTTCGGCGGCGAAGCGCCGGATGCCACGCTCGCGGGCGACCGCCCCGATGTGTTCGAGCAGGGTGGAGGCCACGCCGCGGCCCTGGTGGGCGTCCTGTACGAGGAAGGCCACCTCGGCCTCGTCGGCGGGCCCGGTGGCCGGACGGCCGTCGGGGCCGATGCGGTCGTAGCGGACGGTGCCGATGAACTCCCCGCCGATGGTCGCCGCGAGGCCGACCCGGTCCACGAAGTCGTGGTGGGTGAAGCGGTGCACGTCACGGTCGGAGAGCCGCGGGTAGGGGGCGAAGAAGCGGTAGTACTTCGACTCGTCCGAGACCTGCTCGTAGAAGCTGACCAGGCGGCCCGCGTCCTCGGTGGTGATGGGCCTGATGCGGGCGGTGCCGCCGTCCCTCAGGACGACGTCCGCTTCCCAGTGTGCCGGGTACGAGGGGTCCGACTCGGTGGTCATGGGGCCACCTTAAGGGTCCTCCCGCTCAGGTGGCCCTGGCGCGGCGCGTCGGGCAAGCTGACGCAAATCAGTGCAAGCTGGGGAAGGTCGAACGGCAGGGAGATTCGGGCCGAAGGTCGGTCGGAGCATTCCGGGCGTCGTGAGAGACTGGTCTAGACAACCGTAAGAACCTGAAGGGCATCACCATGGCAGAGCGCCGCGTCAACGTCGGCTGGGCCGAGGGCCTGCACGCTCGTCCCGCCTCGATCTTCGTCCGCGCGACGACCGCTTCCGGCGTCCCGGTGACCATCGCGAAGGCCGGCGGCGACCCCGTCAACGCCGCCTCCATGCTGGCGGTTCTGGGCCTGGGCGCCCAGGGCGGCGAGGAGATCGTCCTCGCGTCCGACGCCGAGGGCGCCGAGGCGGCGCTGGACCGCCTCGCGAAGCTGGTCGCCGAGGGCCTCGAGGAGCTCCCCGAGACCGTCTGACCCTTCGGGTTCGACCCGTACGGCGAAGCCGTGGCCACCGGAACACCGGCGGCCACGGCTTCACTGCTTTCCGAGCGGCGGGCACGGGCCGGCGGCGGTCCCCGAACCGCGCTCCCCGACAATGCGCCGCGAATAGCGGAATTACGGCCGCCGATTCGCGCCGGAATTGCGCGGCACGACACGGCACGGCGCCGCAGGACACGACGTGGCACGGACCCGCGAATTACCGGGGCCGCGCGAATATCCGTCCTTTGTATACGGCGTTTGTTAATGCGGACCGCTCGCCATGTTTACGGCAGGTTGCGAAGTCCTCACCCGCAGCCGGTGCGCCCCGGCCGCCCGCTCCGCGTGGACCGCGGCGAGCGCCCGGGCCCGCTCGGCGTCACCGCGCGCCACCGCGTCCACGATCGCCCCGTGCTCCGCCCAGGACTCCACCGGACGCGCCGGGGCCTCCACCGAGTACATCCAGGCGATCTTGTGCCGCATCTGGGTGAGCAGCGCGATCAGCCCCGGACTGCCGGAGGCCTGGGCGAGCGTCTCGTGGAACCAGCCGCCCAGCGAGCGCAGGTCCTCCCCCTGGCCCCGCCGCGCCCGCTCCTGGCCCAGCCTGACCAGCCCGCGCAGCACCTTGAGGTGGGCCTCGCTGCGCCGCCGGGCGGCCCGGGCTGCGGCCAGCGGCTCCAGCAGCATCCGCACCTCCAGCAGGTCCGCGGCCTCCTGCTCGGTCGGCTCGGCCACACAGGCGCCCGCGTGCCGCCGGGTGGTGACGAACCCCTCGGACTCCAACGTGCGCAGCGCCTCGCGCACCGGGACGCGCGAGACTCCGTAGCGGCGGGCCAGCACCTCCTCGGTGAGCCGGCTGCCCGGCCCGAAGACACCGGAGACGATGTCGTCACGGATTGCTGTGCATACCGCCTGCGCGGGAATACGCAAGACCGGACCTCCGCCTATTTCCGACTGCCGCCGTCATTGATGTGTATGTGCGCGCGAGTGCGCATGTCCGCGCACTGCAACTCTATTGCAACACACGATAATTTCCGAGGACGGCCGGAAATACGAAACATTCACACAACGCGAAGGCCCCGGCTCTGGGAGCCGGGGCCTTCGCGGAGGTGTGCGGTGCGGGTCAGACGGTGACGCCGTGCTGGCGCAGGTACGCGATCGGGTCGATGTCCGAGCCGTAGTCGGCGCCGGTACGGGCCTCGAAGTGCAGGTGCGGGCCGCTGGAGTTGCCGGTGGAGCCCGACAGGCCGATCTTCTGGCCCGGGGTGACCTGCTGGCCGACGGAGACGCTCAGCGAGGACATGTGGCCGTACTGGGTGTAGGTGCCGTCGGCGTGCTTGATGACGATGTTGTTGCCGTACGCGCCGCCCCAGCCCGCCTCGACCACGGTGCCCAGGCCGACCGAGTGCACCTCGGTGCCCGAGGAGGCGTGGAAGTCGATGCCCGTGTGGCTGCCGGAGGACCACATGCCGCCGCCCGCGTGGTACTGCGTGCTGACGTAGGTGTCCTCGAGCGGGGTGACGAAGGTGTTGAGGCGCTTGCGCTCCTCCTCGCGGGCCGCGCGCTCGGCGGCCTCGCGCTCGGCCTTGGCCCGGGCTTCGGCCTTCGCCTTGGCCTCGGCGGCCCGCTGCTTCGCGTCGGCCTCGGCCTGCGCCTTGGCGGCCGCGGCTTCCGCGGCCCGCTGCTGGGAGTCGGCCTGGGCCTGGATCCCGTCCGCGAGTTCGTCGGCGACGACGATGGTGTTCAGGCCGGTGTCCTCCATGGAGGGGGCCTTGTCCGCGGCGAACGCGGGACCGGCCAGGGAGCCGACGACGCCGGTGGCGGCGAGGGCGGCTACGCCGGCGTAGCCGGCGGTCTTGCGGCTCATACGACTGGAACCACGGTGCTTGCCGGCGGCACGACTGCCAAACGCCATGAAGGGGCTGATCCTTTCCTTCCCTCTCGCCTACCGGGTTAGCTGACGGGTTCGGAGCAGGAAGGTCTCCTACGGGCCTCCTCTTGCGAGGCGGTCCGATTCACCCCAGGGACTGATGTGGGTCCCCGGCTCCCCAGGCTCGCGCCTGACGGGGACTCGGCGATCGCTGTCCGGTGCCGCGGGCGCGGCGGGTACAACTGACGAACAGCACGGCCGACGCTAGGCGGATCATCAGTCAATCGCCAAACAGACACGCCTTTTTGTTGCGTACGCCACAGCACATTCGAGCAACCTCATCCCTAAACGGACAAAAGGGGCTCCGACGGATGAACCGTCGGAGCCCCTCCCGTGCCGCCCAGTTGGGCCGGTACTTTCGGGCCGTCAGTTGGAGACGACGCTCACGTCACCGATGCCCAGGGCCCGCACCGGCTCCTCGATCTGGGCCGCGTCGCCCACCAGGATCGTGACCAGCCGGTCCACCGGGAAGGCGCTGACGACCGCCGAAGTCGCCTCCACCGTGCCGGTCTCGGCGAGCCGCGCGTACAACTGCGCCTGGTAGTCGTCCGGCAGCTCCTGCTCGACCTGGTCGGCGAGGGTGCCCGCGACCGAGGCGGCCGTCTCGAACTTCAGCGGGGCCACGCCCACCAAGTTCTGCACCGCCACGTCCCGTTCGGCGTCGGTCAGGCCGCCTTCCGCCAGGGTCCGGAGCACCTTCCAGAGGTCCTCCAGCGCCGGGCCCGTGTTCGGGGTGTCCACCGAGCCGCTGATGGCGAGCATCGAGGCGCCCTTGCCGTCGGCGGTGGAGCGCAGCACCTGGCCGAAGGCGCGCACGCCGTACGTGTACCCCTTCTCCTCGCGCAGCACCTTGTCCAGGCGCGAGGTGAGGGTGCCGCCCAGGCAGTACGTGCCGAGCACCTGGGGCGCCCAGACGCGGTCGTGCCGGTCCGGACCGATGCGGCCGATCAGCAGTTGCGTCTGGACCGCTCCGGGCCGGTCGACGATGACGACGCGGCCGGTGTCGTCGGCCGTCACCGGCGGCACCGGCAGCAGCTCGGCGGAGTCGCCGGTCCAGGTGCCCAGGGTGTCGGCCAGGACCGCGTCCAGGTCGATCCCGGTCAGGTCGCCGACGACCACCGCGGTGGCGGTGGCGGGGCGTACGTGGGCCTCGTAGAAGGCGCGTACGGCCGCCGAGTCGATACGGGCGACCGTGTCCTCGGTGCCCTGCCGCGGGCGGGACATCCGCAGGGAGGCCGGGAAGAGCTCCTTGGAGAGCTGCTTGGCGGCGCGGCGCTGCGGGTTGGCCAGCTCGTGCGGGATCTCGTCGAGCCGGTTGCGCACCAGCCGGTCCACCTCGGAGTCGGCGAAGGCGGGGGCGCGCAGCGCCTCGGCGAGCAGCCCCAGGGCCTTGGGCAGCCGGGAGGCCGGGACCTCCAGGGAGACCCGGATGCCCGGGTGGTCGGCGTGCGCGTCGAGGGTGGCGCCGCAGCGCTCCAGCTCGGCCGCGAACTCCTCGGCGGAGTGCTTGTCGGTGCCCTCGGACAGCGCGCGGGCCATGATGGTGGCCACGCCGTCGAGGCCCTCGGGCTCCGCGTCGAGCGGGGCGGCGAGGTTGATCTCGACCGCGATCACCTGCTGGCCAGGCCGGTGGCAGCGCAACAGGGTCAGGCCGTTGGACAGCTCCCCGCGGTCGGGGGCCGGGAAGGCCCACGGCTGCGGCTCGCCGGCCTGCGGGCGCGGGTGGAAGGTCATCGTGACGGCTGCGGTGTCGCTCACTGCTCCGCCCCCTCGTTCTCGTCGTGCCGGCTGGGCTCGTCGTCCTCGTCCGCGGCGATGGGCTCGTAGACGAGCACCGCGCGGTTGTCCGGGCGCAGTCGGGCCGCGGCCACGGCCTGCACCTCCTCGGCGGTGATGTCGAGGACCCGCTGGACCGCGGTCAGCGCCAGCTGCGGGTCGCCGAACAGCACCGCGAAGCGGCACAGTTCGTCGGCACGGCCGGCCACCGTGCTCAGCCGGTCCAGCCACTCGCGCTCCAGCTGCGCCTGCGCGCGCTCCATCTCCTCGGCGGTCGGGCCCTCGGCGGCGAACCGCGCGAGCTCCTCGTCCACGGCCGCCTCGATGGCGGGGATCTCCACCCCGCTGGAGGTCTTGACGTCCAGCCAGCCCAGCGAGGGCGCCCCGGCCAGGCGCAGCATGCCGAAGCCGGCCGCGACGGCCGTCTGGTCGCGGCGTACCAGCCGGTTGTGCAGCAGCGAGGACTCGCCGCCGCCCAGGATGGTCAGCGCCACGTCGGCGGCGTCGCACTCGCGGGTGCCGTCGTGCGGCAGCCGGTAGGCGGCCATCAGCGCACGCGCCGGGACCTCCTCGACGATCTCCTCGCGCAGCTGCTCCCCGATGACGTCAGGCAGGGAGCCGTCGCGGGGCGGCTGCTTGCCGTCGTGCGAGGGGATGGTGCCGAAGTACTTCTCGACCCAGGCGAGCGTCTGCTCGGGATCGATGTCGCCGACGACCGACAGCACCGCGTTGTTGGGCGCGTAGTACGTGCGGAAGAAGTTGCGCGCGTCCTCCAGCGACGCGGCGTCCAGGTCGGCCATGGAGCCGATCGGGGTGTGGTGGTACGGGTGGCCCTCGGGGTAGGCCAGGGCGGTCAGCTTCTCGAAGGCCGTGCCGTACGGGACGTTGTCGTACCGCTGGCGGCGCTCGTTCTTGACGACGTCGCGCTGGTTCTCCATGGACTCGTCGTCCAGGGCGGCGAGCAGCGAGCCCATCCGGTCCGCTTCCAGCCAGAGCGCGAGCTCCAGCTGGTGGGTCGGCATCGTCTCGAAGTAGTTGGTGCGCTCGAAGCTGGTGGTGCCGTTGAGGGAGCCGCCGGCACCCTGGACCAGTTCGAAGTGTCCGTTGCCCGGTACGCTCGCCGAGCCCTGGAACATCAGGTGCTCGAAGAGGTGAGCCAGGCCGGTGCGCCCCTTGACTTCGTGGCGCGAGCCGACGTCGTACCAGAGGCAGACCGCGGCGACCGGGGTCAGGTGGTCCTCGGAAAGCACCACGCGCAGGCCGTTGGCCAGCCGGTGCTCGGTCGCTGTCAGGCCGCCGGAGCCGGCCTGAGCTGTGGCCGTGTGACCCATGGGCATGTGGTCCCTTCGATCGCGATGCAGAGATTTCTGTCAGACCTGCCACTGTATGCAAGCGTGTCGGCGACCGGAGAAGTTCCCGGCCCACTCCTGGGTCGGAGTCGGCGTTGTCGGTGGCTCGGGCCACAATGGTCCGCGTCAGACCGTCGAAAGACACCCCAGCAGGACTCAGCAGCACCCAGCAGGACTCAGCAGCACCCAGCCAGCAAGATCCAGCCAGTACTTCCAGCACTTCCAGCCGGACCCCGTCCCACCCGTGAGACCCAGCTCATCCCGATTCTTGGTTAAGGAGCCGCGCAGCGATGGCCCGCCGCAGCACGAAGACCCCGCCGCCGGAGGATTTCGAGGAGAAGATCCTCGACATCGACGTCGTCGACGAAATGCAGGGCTCCTTCCTCGAGTACGCGTACTCGGTGATCTACTCCCGCGCCCTGCCCGACGCCCGGGACGGCATGAAGCCGGTCCATCGCCGCATCGTCTACCAGATGAACGAGATGGGCCTGCGCCCCGACCGCGGGTACGTGAAGTGCGCCCGTGTCGTCGGCGAGGTCATGGGCAAGCTGCACCCGCACGGTGACGCCTCCATCTACGACGCCCTCGTCCGCATGGCGCAGCCCTTCTCCATGCGGCTGCCGCTCGTCGACGGCCACGGCAACTTCGGCTCGCTCGGCAACGACGACCCGCCGGCCGCGATGCGCTACACCGAGTGCAAGATGGCCGACGCCACGTCGCTGATGACGGAGTCGATCGACGAGGACACCGTCGACTTCACCGCGAACTACGACGGCCAGGAGCGGGAACCGGTCGCGCTGCCCGCGGCGTACCCGAACCTGCTGGTCAACGGTGCCTCCGGGATCGCGGTCGGCATGGCCACCAACATGGCCCCGCACAACCTGGGCGAGGTCATCGCCGCCGCCCGGCACCTGATCCGCTACCCGCAGGCGGACCTGGAGGCGCTGATGCGCTTCGTGCCGGGTCCCGACCTGCCCACGGGCGGCCGGATCGTCGGGCTCTCGGGCATCAAGGACGCGTACGAGAGCGGCCGCGGCACCTTCAAGATCCGCGCGACGGTGGCCGTGGAGAACGTGACGCCGCGCCGCAAGGGCCTGGTCGTCACGGAACTGCCCTTCACGGTCGGTCCCGAGAAGGTCATCGCGAAGATCAAGGACCTGGTCGGCTCGAAGAAGCTCCAGGGCATCGCCGACGTCAAGGACCTCACCGACCGCTCGCACGGCCTGCGCCTGGTCATCGAGATCAAGAACGGCTTCCACCCGGAGGCCGTGCTGGAGCAGCTCTACAAGCTGACGCCGATGGAGGAGTCCTTCGGCATCAACAACGTCGCACTGGTCGACGGGCAGCCGCTGACCCTGGGCCTCAAGGAGCTGCTGGAGGTCTACCTCGACCACCGCTTCGAGGTCGTGCGCCGGCGCAGCGAGTTCCGCCGGGGCAAGCGGCGCGACCGGCTGCACCTGGTCGAGGGCCTGCTGGTGGCCCTGCTCGACATCGACGAGGTCATCCGCCTCATCCGCGACAGCGACAACTCCGCCCAGGCCAAGCAGCGCCTGATGGAGCGCTTCTCGCTGAGCGAGATCCAGACCCAGTACATCCTGGACACCCCGCTGCGCCGGCTCACCCGCTTCGACCGGATCGAGCTGGAGTCCGAGCGCGACCGGCTCACCGGCGAGATCGACGAGCTGACCGGGATCCTCGACTCCGACACCGAGCTGCGCAAGCTGGTCTCCACGGAACTGGCCGCGGTCGCCAAGAAGTTCGGCACCGAGCGCCGTACGGTTCTCCTGGAGTCGGCCGGCACCCCGGTCGCGGCGGTTCCGCTGGAGGTCGCCGACACCCCGTGCCGGGTCCTGCTGTCCTCCACCGGCCTGCTGGCCCGTACGGCGAACGCCGACCCGCTGCCCGAGGACGAGGGCGGGAGCCGGGCGAAGCACGACCTGATCGTCTCGCAGGTCGCCGCCACCGCCCGGGCGGACGTCGGCGCGGTCACCTCGTACGGCCGGTTGCTGCGGCTTTCGGTGATCGACCTGCCGCAGCTGCCGGACACGCACGCCGCGCCGAACCTCGCGGGCGGCGCCCCGGTCTCGGAGTTCCTCTCCGGTCTGGAGGCGGACGAGAAGGTCGTCTGCCTGACCTCGCTGGACGAGTCCGGCCCGGGTCTGGCGCTGGGCACCGAGCAGGGCGTGGTCAAGCGGGTCGTGCCGGACTACCCGGCCAACAAGGACGAGCTGGAGGTCATCACCCTCAAGGAGGGCGACCGGATCGTCGGCGCGGTCGAGCTGCGCACGGGCGAGGAGGACCTGGTCTTCATCACCGACGACGCCCAGCTGCTGCGCTACCCGGCGGGCCAGGTGCGCCCGCAGGGCCGCCCGGCGGGCGGTATGGCGGGCATCAAGCTCGCCGACAACGCGAAGGTGATCCACTTCTCGGCCATCGACCCGGCCCGGGACGCCGTGGTGTTCACCGTGGCCGGCTCGCACGGGACGCTGGACGACTCGATGCTGTCCGGGAAGCTGACCCCCTTCGACCAGTACCCGCGCAAGGGCCGGGCCACGGGCGGCGTGCGCTGCCAGCGGTTCCTGAAGGGCGAGGACCTGCTGGTGCTGGCCTGGGCGGGCGCATCCCCGGTCCGGGCGGCGAGCGCGAACGGCACGCCGGCCGAGCTGCCGGCCGTGGACCCGCGGCGCGACGGATCGGGCGCCGCGCTGCCCGCCTCCGTGGCGGCTCTGGCGGGGGCCGCGCTGTAGGACGTACACCGGCGGGGGGGGGGGGGGGGGGGGGGGGGGGGGGGGGGGGGGGGCAGGGGGGGGGGGGGGGGGGGGGGGGGGGGTGGGGGGGGGGTGTGGAGGGG
>NZ_JBVJUY010000021.1:39730-89557 GCF_055604165.1 Streptomyces sp. NPDC037242 | reverse complement strand
GCGGGGTCGTGTGGTGCGAACCGCCGGGCGGACCGCTCGGCCCTGGCTCCCCCCCCCCCCCCCCCCCCCCCCCCCCCCCCCCCCGCCCCGTGTCGGATGCACCGACTACTGTTTTCCCGTTGGTGCTTGCGGGCGGGCGGGGGAAGAAAGCTGATGAGTCGTCGGTCGGGCGGATCGATCGGGGACTGGGCCGAGGCCCAGCGCCGGCAGCAGCGTACGCAGCTGATCCAGCAGCGTGAGGCCGAGCGCCGCCAACGGGCGTACGAGCGGGACGTGGCCCGGGGCCAGCGCGAGCAGCAGGCGGCCTACCGGCAGCACCGCGAGGCGGAGGCCCGGCGGCGTTCGGAGCGGATCGAGGCGGAAGTGGCCGCCCTGCAGGGCCTGCTGGCCGCGGGCTGCCGGGCCCCCGCGTTCCGGATGGCCGGGCTGGTGCGGCAGCCCGAGGTGCTCGCGCCGTTCAACCCCGGGAACCTGGCGCACCCCGTGCCGATGCCCCGCATCGAGCAGTTCCAGCAGCCGGGCGGCTGGCTGCCCGGCGCCGGCCGGCGCGCCCAGGCGGAGCGCGAGGCGCACGCCCGGTACACCCAGGCCTGGCAGGCGGCGCATGCGGCCGAGACCGAGCGGCGCCGGCAACTGGCGGTCTACCGGGAGCAGTACGACCGCTGGGCGGCCGAGCAGCACGCCGGGGTGCACCGGCACAACGACGGGCTGACCGAGCTGGCCTCGGCGCTGCGGGCGGGCGACGCCGAGGCAGCGGTCGAGTACTTCTCGGCGGCCCTGTACGCCTCCACGGCCTGGCCCGAGGCCCTGCCGCGCCAGGTCTCGGCGGCGTACGACCCGGCGGCCCGGCAGTTGGTGTTGGACTGGGAGCTGCCGCGCTACGAGGTGGTGCCGGAGGCCAAGTCGGTCCGGTACGTGCCGAGTACCGACCAGGACAAGGAGACGGCCCGCCCGGCCACCCAGCGGCGGGGCCTGTACCGGGACCTGCTGGCCCAGTGCGTCCTGCTGGTGGTGCGCGAGCTGTACGCCGCGGACGAGTTCGGCTCGCTGGACTCGGTGGTGGTCAACGGCTTCGTGGACGACCACGATCCGGTGACGGGCCGGGAGACCCAGCTCGTCCTGGCCACCGTGTCGGCCGCGCGCTCCGCCTTCACCGGGCTGCGGCTGGAGCAGGTGAGCGCGGTGGACTGCCTGGTCGAGGGGTTGCGCGGGCAGCTGTCGGCGCGCCCCGACCAGCTGACCGCGGTACGGCCGGGGCGCAGGCCGGCCGAGGTCGGCGGCGCGGCCGGCGTCGTCAGCCACGGTGGGCACGCGGCCGACGGCGAGGAGGAGCCCGACCTCTTCGCGATGGACCCGATCGCCTTCGAGAACCTGGTCGCGGAGCTGTTCCGGGCGATGGGCATGGAGGCGGTGACCACGCAGCGCTCGGGCGACGGCGGTGTCGACGTCGAGGCGCTGGACCCGGCACCGATCCGGGGCGGTCGGATCGTGGTCCAGGTCAAGCGCTACCGCAACACGGTGCCGCCGACGGCGGTGCGTGACCTGTACGGCACGGTCCAGGACGCGGGGGCCAACAAGGGCGTGCTGGTCACCACTTCGTCCTTCGGACCCGGGTCGTACACCTTTGCCAACGGCAAGCCGCTGGAGTTGGTTCCCGGGGCCGAGCTCGTGGAGCTCCTGCACCAGTACGGACTGCGGGGGCGCCTCGGCGGCGGGGGCGCAGGAGCCTCCGTACCGGCCCAGCGGACGCCGGAGCCGCCGCGGCCGCAGACGCAGCCTGCCGCGCCCCCGGAGCACAACGTGCTGGGCATGTCCTGGTCGGGCCAGGTCGCGCTCGACGTGTGCGCCCTGGTCTGCGAGGGCAGCCGGGTGCTGAGCGAGGACCACTTCGTGTTCTTCAACAACCCGTGCACGCCGGACGGTTCGGTACGCACCCGGGCACACTGCGCGCCGGACAAGGCCGCGCTGGAGGTCTCCTTCGAGGCGCTGCCGCAGCGCGCCGACCGCCTGGTCCTCGTCGCGGCGATCGACCCCGAGGCCGACCCGAACGCCGACCTGGCCGGCTTCACCGACGCACACGTGCGCCTGCTCGGCGCCGACGGCGAGGAGCTCGGCCGCCTGGAGGTCTCCGACGGCCGCGCCGGGGAAACCGCCCTGGTCCTCGGCTCGTTCCGGCGCCGGGCGAACGACGACTGGGACTTCGTGATCGGTGGCAAGGGCTACCGCGCCGGGCTGGAGGACCTCCTGCGCGAACACGGCATCGAGGTCGCCTAGGGAGTGTCGTCAAAGTGGCGTCGGCCGCCCTAAGGGCGGGCCCCGCCGGCCAGACGGGACTTTGACGACACGACCTACTAGTGCCGTGACCGGCAAGGTCCACCGGGTCGCGGCGCCCGGCACGGCACTAGCCGCGATCGGCTTCGGGCTCCGGCTGCGGCTCCGGCTCGCGTCGGGCCACGTACCGCAGGACGCCCCACATGCTCTCCGGGCCGAGCTCGCGCGGGGAGGGTTCGCGGCAGTCCGCGAGCCCGCCCAGGAGTGCGGGCCCGTCGGTGCCGGAGCCGATCAGGACGAGCTGCGTCAGGCGGGGCTCGCCCCGGCCCCAGGGCTGCGGGGCGAAGCGCAGGAAGCGGCCGACCGCGTGGACCTCGTAGCGCTCCTCGTGGCCGGGTACGCCGAAGTAGACGAAGCCCTTGATCCGGTAGAGCCCGGCCGGCCGGCGGTCCAGGAAGTCGATGAACCGCCTCGGGGAGAGGGCCTGCTCGGAAACGAACTCGACGCTCTCGTACGACGCGTGCGCATGGGCGCAGTGGTCGGCCTCGTGGTGGTGATCGTGGTCGCGGTCGTCCGCCTCGGCGAGCAGGTCCTCGAAGGAGAGCTGTCCGCGGGTCTGCGTCCACGGGCGGCGGTCGAAGAGCAGCTCGGGGTCGATCCGCCCGTGGTCGGCGCCGATGACCGGGGTTCCCGGAGCGCAGAGGGTAGCCAGTACGCCCTCGATGCGCGCCCGCTCGGCGGTGTCCACCCGGTCGGTCTTGTTGAGGACGACGAGATCGGCGACGGCGAGGTGGCGGTCGGTCTCGGGGTGCTTGACCCGGGTCGCGTCGAACTCCGCCGCGTCCACGACCTGCACCATGCCGCCGTAGCGGATGTCCGGGTTCTCGCTGGCCATCAGCATCCGGATCATCTCCTGGGGCTCGGCCAGCCCGCTCGCCTCGATGACGATCACATCGATGCGGTGGACCGGCGCGGCGAGCTTCTCCAGGTAGGCGTCCAGCTCGCTGCCGTCCACCGCGCAGCACAGGCAGCCGCTGCCGAGGGAGACCATCGAGTCGCCGACCTGGCCCGCCACCGACATCGCGTCGATCTCGATCGACCCGAAGTCGTTGACGACCACCCCGATGCGGGTGCCGCCCCGGTTGCCGAGGAGGTGGTTGAGCACGGTGGTCTTGCCGGATCCGAGGAATCCGGCGAGGACGACGACGGGGATGGCCTGCCTGCTGTTCACCCGCCCGATCGTAGCCAGTGCCGCCTCGGGTGCCCTCAGCCGAGCGGCGGCACCGGTTGGGGCGGGGTCGGTCCGGTGTACTGGGCGGCCGGTCGGATGATCTTCGGGTCGGCCGCCTGCTCCAGGATGTTCGCGCTCCAGCCGACCACCCGGGCCGCGCAGAACGTCGGGGTGAACATCTCGCGGGGCAGCCCGCACAGCTCCATGACCACGCCCGCGTAGAACTCGACGTTGGTGTGGAGTTCGCGGCCCGGCTTGAGCTCGGCGAGGATCCTCTCGACCTGCCGCTCGACCTCGACGGCGAAGTCGACGAGCGGGCCGCCGAACCGGGCGGCGATGTCCCGCAGCATGCGCGAGCGGGGGTCCTCGGTGCGGTACACGGGGTGCCCGAAGCCCATGATCCGGTCCCCGGCCAGCACCCGCTCGCGGATCCACGGGTCGATCCGGTCGGCCGTGCCGATGGCGTCCAGGGTGTCCAGGGCACGGCTGGGCGCCCCGCCGTGCAGGGGCCCGGAGAGCGCGCCGATCGCTCCGGTGAGGCAGGCCGCGATGTCGGCGCCGGTGGAGGCGATCACGCGGGCGGTGAAGGTGGAGGCGTTGAAACCGTGGTCGATGGTGGAGATCAGGTACTGCTCGACCGCACGGGCCCTGACCGGGTCGGGTTCCTCGCCGGTCAGCATGTACAGGTAGTTGGCGGCGTACGGGAGGTCCTCGCGCGGCTCCACCGGCTCCAGCCCCTGCCCGAGCCGGTGCAGTGCGGTGAGCAGGGTCGGTACGGCGGCGCAGGCGGCCAGCGCGTCGGCGGCCCGGCGCTCGGGACCGAGGTCGTACACCGGGCGGAAGCCGGCGCTGGCGCCGAGCAGTGAGAGTGCCGTGCGCAGCCCCGCGAGCGGGCCGGCCAGCGCGGTGGCGCGGGCCAGCGCGGGCAGGGCGTCCCGCACCTCGGCGGGCAGCCGGCGCAGCGGCGCGATCTCGGCGGCGAAGGCGGCCCGCTCGGCGGCGTCGGCCGGGAGCGTGCCGCGGAACATCAGCTGCCACACGTCCTCGAAGGTGCGGTGCGCGGCGAGTTCGACGGCCGAGTACTGGCGGTAGTGGTAGAAGCCCTCACGGCCCCGGACGTCGCCGAGCTGGGTCTCGGTGACCACGACCCCCGCGAGACCGCGCGGGGCTTTGAAGGTACTGGCGGTGGTGTTCATGGATCGACCATCGATGATTGATGGAATCCTTGTCAATATTGATTGAATCAACATATGTAGGGTGTCGTGCATGAACGAAGAGCGACGGCTCACCACCCGGCAGGCCGCCGAACTGCTCGGGGTGAAGCCCGCCACCGTGTACGCCTACGTCAGCCGCGGCCAGCTCACCAGCCGGCGCGACGCGGTCGGCCGGGGCAGCAGTTTCGACGCGCGAGAGGTGGAGGAGCTGGCCCGGCGCAACCGGCGCGAGGCAGCGGCCCCCGCCGGGGAGCTCTCCGTACGGACGGCCCTCACGCTCATCGAGCCGGACCGGTACTACTTCCGGGGCGTGGACGCCGTGGCCCTGGCCTCGCGCCACAGCTACGAGGAGGTGGCGGAGTGGCTCTGGACGGGCCGGCTCCCGCTCGGGGCGCGCTTCACGGCCCCCGCGGAGCCCCTCGCCGCGGCCCGCCAGGCGGTCGCCGCCCTCCCCGACCACAGCGGTCCGGTCGACCGGCTGCGCGTGGCGGTGGCCGCGGCGGCGGTGGCGGACCCTCTGCGCTTCGACCTGTCCGAGGAGGCCGTACTGGGCTCCGCGCGCTGCCTGATCCCCACGCTGGTCGGAGCCCTGCCCGAGGCCGGGCCGTCCGGGTGGCCGGGGGACGGCCGTATCGCCCGGCAGCTGTGGGCGCGGCTGACGGCGCGCGAGCCGGACCCGGACGCGCTGGCCGTGCTGGACCTGGCGCTCGGACTCCTGGCCGACCACGACCTGGCCGCCTCCACCCTGGCGGTACGGGTGGCCGCGTCGGCCCGCGCCCATCCGTACGCGGCGGTGTCGGCCGGCCTCGGCGCGCTCGAAGGGCCGCTGCACGGCGCGGCCGGCCGGCTGGCGCACCGGATGCTGGTGGAGGTCCTGGAGCGGGGCGGGGCCGCTCCGGTGGTGGCCGAGTACTTGCGTGCGGGCCGGCGGGTGCCGGGGCTCGGGCACCGGCTCTACAAGGGCGAGGACCCGCGCGCGCAGGTGCTCTTCGCCAGGCTGGAGGGCCTGCCGCAGGCCGCGCCCGCGCTGGGCGCCGCGCGGGAGGTCGCCGCGATGATGACCCGGCAGGGCGGGCTGCACGCCAATGTGGACTTGGCGCTGGCGGTGCTGACCGTGTCGTGCGGGATGGCGGCGGAGGCCGGGGAAACGGTCTTCGCGGTGGCCCGCACGGCGGGCTGGATCGCACACGCGCTGGAGGAGTACCAGGAACGGCCGCTGCGGATGCGCCCGAGCGGCGAGTACCACGGGCCCCGCCCGCCACAGCCGATGCCGTGACGGGCGGATCCCCCGCGGGGTGGCGGTCCGGCTGCGGCGTCAGGTCCGCAGCCAGACCGCCGTGTCCTGCGCGAGCAGCCCCGTGTCGTCCAGGGCGGAACTGCTCAGCAGGAGTCTGGTACCGGCCGGCAGCGCCACCGGCTCCGGCGAGAGGTTGACCATGCAGACCAGCCCGTCGGGGCGGTCGAAGGCGAGCACTCCGGGCTCCGCCCCGCGCCACCGGAGCGAGCCGCCGCCGAACCCAGCCGCGGCCCGCCGCAGCGCGAGGGCCGTGCGGTAGAGGGTGAGCATGGAGCCCGGGTCGCCGGCCTGGCGGTCCGCCGCGTACGCCGCCCAGTCCGCGGGCTGGGGCAGCCACGGGTCGTGCCACGGATCGGCGGTCCACGGCAGCGGCACCCGGCACCCGTCGCGCCCGGGGTCGACGCCGCCGGAGCGGAAGTGCATGGGGTCCTGGATCCGGTCGAGCGGTATCTCGGCTTCCGGCAGCCCCAGTTCCTCGCCCTGGTAGACGTACACGGCGCCGGGCAGGGCCAGCGTCAGCAGGGCCGCGGCGCGCGCCCGCCGGGTGCCGAGCGCCAGGTCGGTCGGGGTGCCGAAGGCCTTGGCCGCGAAGTCGAAGCCGGTGTCGGCCCGCCCGTAGCGGGTGACCGTGCGGGTCACGTCGTGGTTGCACAGCACCCATGTGGCCGGGGCCCCGACGGGCGCGTGCTCGGCGAGGGTCTCCTCGATGGAGGTGCGCAGCCGCCCGGCGTCCCAGGGGCAGCTGAGGAAGGAGAAGTTGAAGGCGGTGTGCAGCTCGTCGGGGCGCAGGTAGCGGGCGAAGCGCTCGGAGTCCGGCAGCCAGACCTCGCCGACGAAGACGGCTCCGTACTCGTCGGCGATGGCGCGCCATGAGCGGTAGATGCCGTGCAGTTCGTCCCGGTCGATGTACGGGTGGGTCTCCCCGGGCCAGGGTTCGGGCGAGCGGCCGGCCAGGTCGGGCAGCGCCGGGTCCTTGGCGAGCAGGGCCGCGGAGTCGATCCGTACGCCGGCCACGCCCCGCTCGAACCAGAAGCGCAGCACTTCCTCGTGCTCCCGGCGGACGGCGGGGTGGTCCCAGTTGAGGTCGGGCTGCTGCGGGGTGAACAGGTGCAGGTACCACTCCCCGTCCGGTACCTGCGTCCAGGTGGCGGCGCCGTTGAACTGCGAGGGCCAGTCGCCGGGCGGCAGTTCGCCGTGCTCACCGCGGCCGGGGCGGAAGTGGAAGAGCTCCCGCTCGGGGCTGCCGGGGCCGGCGGCCAGGGCTGCCCGGAACCAGGCGTGCTGGTCGGACACGTGGTTCGGGACGATGTCCACGATGGTGCGGATGCCCAGCTCGCGGGCCTCGGCGATGAGCTTCTCGGCTTCGGCGAGGGTGCCGAAGGCGGGGTCGATGGTGCGGTAGTCGGCGACGTCGTAGCCGCCGTCGGCCAGCGGGGAGAGGTACCAGGGGGTGAACCAGAGGGCGTCCACCCCCAGTTCGGCGAGATGGGGCAGGCGGGCCCGGACGCCCGCGAGGTCGCCGGTGCCGTCCCCGTCGCCGTCGGCGAAGCTGCGCACGTACACCTGGTAGATGGCGGCCGAGCGCCACCAGTCGGCGGCGTTTTCGGGCAGGGGAAAGTCGGCCACGGAGGGGTCCTTTCACGGTGTCCTGGTACGGAGGAGGCCGGGGACGGCGACGGAGGCCGGGTTCAGCCCTTGAGGGAACCTGCCGTCAGACCGCTCATGATGTTGCGCTGGAAGATCAGGAAGATGATCAGCGTGGGAGCGGAGGCCATCGCGAGGGCGGCGACGAGATGGTTCTCGGGGACTCCCCTGGCCAGCGAGTGGATGCCGACGTTGAGCGTCTGCAGGGCCGGGTCGGGGAGGGTGAGCATGGGCCAGAGGAAGTCCTTCCAGACGCCGACGACCGCGAAGATCGACACGACGCCGAGGACGGGCCGGGACATCGGCAGAACCACGGATCGCAGCGTGCGCAGGGCGCTCGCCCCGTCGATGGCGGCGGCGTCGAGGATCTCGCCCGGGATGGAGTCGAAGAACCGCTTCAGCAGGAAGATGTTGAAGGCGTTGGTGACGGAGGGCAGCCAGATCACCCAGGGCGAGTTGAGCAGGTTCCGCTGGATGAGCGGCATGTCCAGGACCGTGAGGTACTGCGGTACGACGAGCACGGTGGCCGGGATCATCAGCGTGGCCAGCATCATCCCGAGGACGGCCCTGCCGAACACCGGCCGCAGCTTGGACAGCGAGTAGGCGGCGGCCACGTCGAGCACGAGCTGGAAGGCCAGGGCGCCGAAGGCGTAGTAGAGCGTGTTGAGGAGCAGCTTGGCGAGGTCCATGACCTTCCAGGCCGCCGTGTAGTTGTCGGCGTGCAGCGAGTCCGGCACCAGGGTGGGCGGGACCTGCGTGAACTCCTGGGTGCTCTTGAGGCCGTTGGCGACCATCCAGTAGAGGGGCCCGAGGAAGACGAGGGTGAAGCCGACGACGACCAGGACGAGGACCGTCCAGTAGGCGATCTTGCCTCGGGTGCGGCCGAGTTGGGCCGGCGATATCAGCGTGCGCTCTGCCATGTGAGTGCTCCCGGTCAGTTCTCGTTGTCGCGGCTCAGCCGGACGTAGACGGCGGAGAAGCCCGCGAGCAGGACGAGCAGGCACAGGCCGAGGGCCGCGGCGCCGCCGTACTGGTTGAAGCTGAAGGCGTACTGGTAGATGAGGACGACCACGGTGGTGGTCGAGCCCTCGGGGCCGGCGCCGCCGGTCAGCATGAACGGTTCGACGAACACCTGCATCGTGGCGATGACCTGCATCAGCAGCATGAGCGAGAGGATGAGCTTGGTCTGCGGGATGGTGACGTGCCAGATCTTGCGCAGCAGTCCGGCTCCGTCGAGCTCGGCGGCCTCGTAGAGCTCGCCGGGGATCCCCTGGAGGGCGGCCAGGTAGATCAGCGTGGCCCCGCCCATGTTCATCCACGTGGAAGCGATGACGACGGACAGCATCGCGGTATCGGTGGATTGCAGCCAGTCTTGCGGCGGAAGGTGCAGGAATTCCAGGGCCCTGTTGAAAATTCCGAAACCGGGGTCGTAGAAGTACTTGAAGAGCAGGATCGAGGCCACCGGCGGCAGCATCACCGGCAGGTAGACGAGGAGCCTCAAGTACCCCTGGGCGTGCCGGAACTCGTTGAGCACGAGGGAGACGGCGAAGGGGACGGCGAAGCCGAGGACCAGGGCGAGTCCCGTGAAGAGCAGGGTGTTGCGCCAGGCCTGCCAGAAGTTCGGGTCGCCGAAGACGTAGCGGAAGTTCTCCCAGCCGACCCAACGGGTGGCGCCGCCCTCGGTCTTCTGGAAGGCCAGCAGGAACTCCCGGACCATCGGGTACCAGGAGAAGAAGGAGAAGCACAGGACGGCGCCGATCAGAAAGCCGTGGGCCGTGAGGTTCCGCTTGACCGCCCGGAGGAATTCCTCGCGGGAGGTACCGGACAGGGTGGGGGCCGACATCGCCGCTCCTTGGTGGTCGCCGTCTGCACGCGGGCGGGTGCCCGGGGCAGGGTGCCCGGGGTGGGTCCGGGCCGGGGAGGGCCGCCCGAACCCCCGCCCGGCCAGGGGCCGCTACTGGTTGGCCAGCACCTGGTTGACCGCCTTCTCCGCTTCGGCGAGGAGCTGAGCCGGGTCGGCGTCCTTGTTGGTCAGGACACCCGACATCACCTTGTCGAGGACCTTGTAGACCTCCTGGGCCTTGGCCGGCTCCGCCTTGCCCGCGACCGGGTTGTCCAGGAAGGACTTGAAGTTGGCCACCGGCATCGTGGCGCTCGCCGCCTTCAGCTCGTCGTCCTGGGCCTTGCTCGCCCCGGTGAAGAAGGCGGGCTGGGGAAGGCCGACCGGCAGGCCGTCGGCCTTGCTGCGGTCGTACTGGAACTGGCCCTTGCCGACCGCGAGGGTCTTGAAGTTCAGCCAGGCGACGGCCGCCTTGATCTTGTCGGGCGAGCTGCCCTTCTTGATCACGTAGCCGTTGCCGCCGGCCAGGGTGGCCGCGCCGCCGGGCATGGGGCCCATGCCGAAGTTCTCGTACTTGGCACCGAGCTGCTGGACCATGTACGTGATGTCGTCGGGGGCTGCGAGGAACATGCCGAGCTTGTCGGAGGCCATCTGCTTCTGCAGGTCACCCCACTTGAGCAGTTGGGTCTTGCCCATGCTGTCGTCCTCCCAGCGCATGGCGTGGAGGTTGTCGACGATCTGCCTGCCCGTGGCGTTGTTGAAGGCGGCCTTGCCGTCGGCGCCGACCACGTCGCCGCCCAGGCCGTACATGGCCGCCGTGTAGTGCCAGCCGCCGGTGTTCTCGACGCTGTACTCGCCGTAGCCCGCGGTGCCGTTGCCCAGGGCCGCGATCTTCTTGGCGGCCGCGCGGACCTCGTCCCAGGTGCGCGGCGGGGTGTCCGGGTTCAGGCCGGCCTGCTGGAAGAGCTTGCGGTTGATGAGCAGGCCCATCGTGTAGTTGCTGGTGGGCAGGCCGTAGAGCTTGCCGTCCCGCTTGAGGACGTTCAGGACGTTCTTGTCGATGTCGTCGAACGCCGGGACCGACTTGGCGGTGGCGTACGCGGAAATGTCCTCGGCCCCGTCGTTGTCCAGCACCTGCTGCAAGTCGGTGAAGTAGGCGTAGAAGACGTCCGGCTGGGACTTGGCCTTGAGCATCGCGGTGAAGCGCGGGGGCTCCAGGCACTGGCCGGGGGTGGAGCGGCCGTCGATCGTCACGTTCGGGTAGGTCTTGTTGAACTCCGCGACGTCCTCCTTCCACTGCTTGAGCTCGGCCGCCTTCGCCGCCGGCGGCATGCAGTCGATGGAGATCGTGACCTTGGTCTTCGGGTCGAGCGGGGCGGAGGCGTCGGTGGAACCGCCGGCCGGCTGCTCCTTCTTGGCGGCGCCGCTGCTGCTCGTACCGCAGGCCGCGAGGGCCGTGACGGCGAGCGCGGAGACGAGGGCGGCCGCGGTGGCACGGCGGATGTCGGTTCTCATCGGTGGTCCCCTTCGAGCATCGAGCAGGAGGCGTGGAGTCAGGTGCAGGGGCGAGCGCGGCACACTCAACCACCACCCACAGATGAACGCAATATCTCGCGCAGATTTCGGAAGACTTTGACAGTCAGACGCCGGACAGGTGGGACGCAGAACGCAAAACAGGGCTCCGGAAACGTCCGTCGGACGTTTCCGGAGCCCTGTCGTCCGGGGTGCGCAGCCCCGGTGCCGCTACGCGGTCGGGTTGCGCGGGGCCTGCGCGGTCGAGCCGCGGACCACCAGCTCGGGCTCGAAGAGCAGCTCGCCGGGCTGCACGGCGGCGCCCTGGATCTGCGCGGTGAGCAGTTCCACGGCCGCCCGGCCCATGGCCTCGATGGGCTGTCTGACGGTGGTCAGCGGGGGCTCGGTGCAGTTCATGAAAGCCGAGTCGTCGTAGCCCACGACAGAGATGTCCCGGGGTACGCCCAGCCCCCGGCGGCGGGCCGCCCGTACGGCTCCCAGGGCCAGCGGATCGCTGGCGCAGATGATGCCGGTCACCCCGCGGTCGAGCAGCCTGGAGGCGGCCGCGTGCCCGCCCTCCAGGGAGAACAGGGCGCGCTCCACGTGCTCGGCGGGCAGCTCGGAACCGGCCGCGGCGGCGACGGTCTGGGCGGCGACCAGCTTGCGCAGGGAGGGGATGTGGTCGGGCGGGCCGAGCACCAGGCCGATGCGCTCGTGGCCGAGGGAGGCGAGGTGGCGCCAGGCCTGCTCGACGGCCACGGCGTCGTCGCAGGACACGCACGGGAAGCCGAGGTCCTCTATGGAGGCGTTGATCAGCACCACCGGGACCTTGCGGTCGGACAGCAGCCGGTAGTGCTCGTGCGGGGCGTCGGCCTGGGCGAAGAGGCCCCCGGCGAAGACGACGCCCGACACCTGCTGCTGGAGCAGGAGTTCGACGTAGTCGGCCTCGGAGACTCCGCCGGTGGTCTGCGTGCAGAGGACCGGGGTCAGCCCCTGCTGAGCCAACGCACCGCCGATGACCTCGGCGAAGGCCGGGAAGATGGGGTTCTGGAGCTCCGGGAGGACCAGGCCGACCAGCCGGGCGCGCTCGCCCCGCAGCTGGGTGGGGCGCTCGTAGCCGAGGACGTCCAGGGCGGTGAGCACGGACTGGCGGGTCGCTTCCGAGACGCCCGGCTTGCCGTTGAGCACCCGGCTGACCGTTGCCTCGCTGACCCCCACCTTCTTCGCTACCTGAGCAAGTCGTCGCGTCATGGGCGCAAGAGTAGCGCAAGGAATGCAAATTCCTTGCAGATCGATTACAGCCAGTTTGAGGTGAAGTCTCGGTCATGCGGGTGCCGCCCGGGAAGACCCCGGGCGGCACCTGTGACGCCTGTCCGCTAGGGCAGTTGGTTGATCTTGAAGGTGGTGGTCGTGTTCCGCACGTCCACCGCGTTGTCGCTCAACTTGAGGTTGTGGATGGTGACCTCACCGACCGCCGGACCCTGCCCCGCCTCGGGCATCTCGTTGGCCCAGAGGCCGAAGCCGGACTTGGCGTCGTAGGCGTCACCGCTCTTCTTCGCCCCGGTGATGGTGATGTCCTTCAGGATGGTGTCCTTGATGGGATTGACCGGCTGACCGCCCACGTACTGCGTCTGGAACATGATTCCGCTGTACGTCGGGTCGATGATGTCGACGTTGTTGATCCGGATTCCCTGGAACACCTTCGACGCCGAGAAGATCCAGATTCCGGGGAAGGTCTGTGCTCCCCAGAAGTGGCCGCCGGAGCGGACGATCGAGATGTTCTCGAAAGTCGTCGGCTCCGTCCCGAAGCCGTTCATCGGATACCCGAAGTCCAGCGAGCTGATGGTGATGCCCGAATAGACGAGGGTGTCGGCGATGTAGACGTTGCGGAAGGTGTTGTCGAAGCCGCCGTACACGGCGACCCCGGCCGCGCGCCAGGTCAGGATCGCGGTCAGGTTCTCGTAGACGTTGTTCTTCATGTCCGCGCCGCCCGCGTCGATCGCGGAGAAGAGCGCGAAGCTGTCGTCGCCCGTGGACCGCGCCTCGTTGTTGGCCACGAGGTTGTCCGTGCTGCCGTTGGTCATGTTGATGCCGTCGGCGAACGTGTCGCGGATCCGCGAGTTCTTGATGGTGATCCGGTCGGTGTTGGCGCCCCAGTACAGGCACACCGTGTGCTCGTCCCAGATGTTGTCGATGGTGATGTCGGTGACGTTGGAGAAGTCGAAGACCTTGCCCGGTCCGTCGATCCTCGACGTGTAGTTGCCGAAGTAGGCGAAGCCCGCGAAGGACGAGCCCTTGGCGGTGCCCTCCGCGCGCCAGCCGATGTCGGTGTTGTCCTGGGAGGCCGGGGCGTGGAAGCGGGTGAACCACGGTCCGGCGCCGACGACCTGCACGGACTTGCCGTACACCTGGAACTTGGCGGCCGTCTGGTACTCGCCCGGCGGCAGGTAGACGCCGACGAGCTTGCCGGTGGTGTCCATCCGGACCTTGTCCAGGGCGTTCTGCACGTCCTGGTGGGTGAAGCCGGCCGGCTCGGTGTAGGTCGCCGGGTCGGGGTTGGGCGCCGCCGAGGCCTGCTCCAGGCTCACGAAGTCGATGGCGTAGGTGGAGGTGTTGGACGCGTCCTTCTGGAGGCGGATCCTGCTGCCCTGCGGGACCGTCTCGCCCAGCAGGATGTTCGCCTCGTCGTAGATGTGGCGCGGGGCGCCCGCGCTCGGCGCGTTGCCGGGCGAGGCCTCGGCCCCGTACAGCCAGGCGTACTTGGAGGTCAGCGGCAGGGCCTTCCTGAGGGTGCCGTTGACGTAGACGTTGATGGTGGAGTCGATGCCGCCGCCGCCCGGGGCGTCCGGGATGGAGAACCGGGTGACCAGGGTGTTGGTGGCTGCCCTGGTGGTGAACTCGACGTACTCGCCGGTCGCGTCCAGGTTCACAGCCCTGCGCCCGGAGGCCTCGCCCGCGATGTCGCCGATCGTGCGGTTGGGCCCGACCACACTGGCCCCGCCGCCGACGACCCCGTCCTCCGCCTCGTACATGTCGAAGGGCATGTTCGCCCCGCGGCCCACGAAGAAGGGCTTGGTGGAGGTGTTGTTGCCGCGCTTGACCGGCAGTTCGTTGGCGTCGTCGGCGAGGACCACCTTGACGGTGTACTTGCCGTTGGCGGCCGTCCAGTTGCCGAGGGCGATCGGGGCCGTGGAGGCACCGGCCGCGAGGGCTCCGCCGAAGGATCCGGCCAGCGTACGCACGATGGCGCCGCCGGCGTCCTGCAGGGTGAGGGTGACGTTGTGCGTACCGGAGGCGGCCGCCACGGTGCCCTGGTTCCTGACGGTGACTGCGAAGTCCACCGACTGGCCCGCGGAGGGGGCGCCGGGCGACCAGGTGACGGCCGAGGCGACCAGGTCCGAGCTGTCGACCGGCCTGACCACCAGCGGGGAGCCGGTGAAGGTGTTGTTGGTGTCGTTCTGCTCGATGACCGCGTTCGCCTCGTCGACGATGGCGTCGAGCGGGTACGAACCCGCGTCGCGCTGCCCGATGCCGGCGGTGACGGTGACCGTGGCCCCCGCGGCCAGGGCCGGGACGGCGGCCGAGGCGGCCTTCGCGCCCCCGAGCCGGAAGGCGACCGCGGTTGCGGCGGCCGGGGCCGGCCCGCTGTTCTTGACGGTGGCGGACAGGGTGACGGAGTCCGACTCGACCGGGGCGGCCGGGCTCGCGCCCAGTCCGGTGATCTCCAGGTCGGGATTGGGCGCCGGGACGCCGATGACCTGGAACTCCGCGATCTGGCCGTTGGAGGAGCCGGTGTTGGAGGTGAAGCGCAGCTGGACGTCCGCGACGCGGGCGGTCAGCGGGATGGTGACGGTGTTGCCGGATGCCGGGTCGAAGGCATAGTCCTTCGCCGCGACGAGGCCGGTGGCCCCCGGGGCGCTCTGCTCCCTGCCGAGGACCTCGATTTTCTGGGTACGCGCGCCCCAGCTGCTGTCCGGGTTGAGCTTCAGCACGAGGCGGTCGACGTCCGCGTTGGCGCCGAGCCTGACGGTCAGCGTGCTCGGGTAGGCGCCGGCCGCTCCCTCCCAGTAGGTGGCGGTGCTGTTGTCGTTGGCATTCTCCGCGACGAAGGTGTGGATCACGGAGGAGCCGGTGACGGGCTTGCCGACGGCCAGGTTGGAGCCGCCGCCCCCGCTGCCGTTGCGGGTCGCGGAGTTGCTGTCGCCGGAGCGGTTGCCGGCCGCGTCCTTGGCCCGCACGAAGTAGGTCACGGTCGCGCTCGCGGGCTGGCTGTCCGTGTACGTGGTGGCGTTGCCCGCGACCGTGGTGCGCAGCACGTTGTTGGCGTACACCTCGTAGCCGGTGACGCCGACGTTGTCGGTGGAGGCCTGCCAGGCGAGCTTGACCTGGCCGGCCGCTGGCTCGGTGAGGGTCAGGGAGCCCGGGACGGTCGGGGCCTGGGTGTCACCGGTGTCGCCGGCGCGGGTCACGCTGTTGCTGTTCGGCGACTGGTTGCCGGCCGCGTCCCTGGCGCGGACGTAGTAGGTCACGCTCGCGCCGGCGGGCTGGGTGTCGGTGTAGGTGGTGGCGTTGCCGGCGACGCTCGTGCGCAGCTGGTCGTCGGCGTAGACGTCGTAGCCCGTGACCCCGGTGTCGTCGGTGGAGGCCTGCCAGGTGAGCTTGATCCGGCCGGTGGCCGGCTCGGTGTACGCGAGCTGGGCCGGGGCCGTCGGTGCCTGGGTGTCCCCCGTCTGCGGGCCGTAGATCTCCAGCTCGGAGAGCTGGCCCCCGGGCTGCACGGAGTTCGCGGATATCCAGACGCGGAGGTGGCGGGTGGTCGCGGCGTCGAAGGCGATGGTCACCGCGTTCGCCCCGGCGGCGTTGAACTCGTACGTCCTGGACGCGGTCAGGTCGGTGTAGTCCGTGCCGTTGGCACTGCCCTGGATCTTCAGGGTCTGGGTGCGGGCGCCCCAGTTGTCGGGCAGCCGCAGGACCACCCGGGTCACGCGGACGGAGGAGCCGAGGTCCGCCTGGAGCCACTGGGGCATGGCGTTGTTCACGCTCTCCCAGTAGCTGGCCGTGCTGCCGTCGTTGGCGTTGGCCGGGACGTAGACCTGGGTGCTGCTGCTCGCGGTCAGGGTCTTGCCGAGCGCCAGGTTCGTCGAGGACTCGCCGGCGGCGTGGACCTCCAGCTCGGAGAGCTGGGCGGCCTGCCAGCCGGTGTTGGCGGTGATGTTGATCCGGACGTACCGGGTCTGTGAGGCCGGGAAGGCGATCGGGACGACGTTTCCGCCGCCCTGGCCGAAGGCGTACGTCGCCGAGTTCACCAGGGTGCTGTAGCTGGTGCCGTCGGCGCTGCCCTGGACGGACAGCGTCTGGCTGCGGCTCTCCCAGGCGGCGGGCAGCTTGAGCACCACCTGGTCGACGCGGGTGGTGGCGCCGAGGTCGGTCTGCACCCACTGCGGGAAGGTGCTGCCGGCGCTCTCCCAGTACGTGGACTGGTTGCCGTCGGTGGCGTTGGCGGCCGCGTAGGCGCCGTTGGTGCTGCTCGCGGTGGCGGGCCTGCCCGCCGCGACGCTCGGTCCGCCGGCGGCCGCGGCGTGCAGAGCGGGCCAGCCCAGCATCAACAGGGCTGCGCTGATCAGGACGGCCAGGGCCCGCCGTCTCCGGTTGTGCCTTCTCATATGTCCTCGTCCCTCGACATGAACTTTCTGAGCCAGGTGAGACAGGAATTTGCGTTGTGCGGTGCGAGAGTTGCAGAGGTTTGCCGGGTCGTCTACCTTCCGGACCGCATTTTTATGCCCTCATCACTTGCGCAAGCTGGGCGCAAATCACGCAAGCCATTTGCGTACACGCTGGAAATTCCGATTACGCCCGAACCGCCCTACCGTTCGTACACATGCGGTCCCTGCGGTTCCTCCACATGAGCGCTCGGCGCCTCGGGCTGCCCAGACGGGCCGTCTCCCAGATTCTGCTCACCCAGCTCGCCATCGCCGCCGGAGTGCTGCTGCTGGCCACCGGGCTCTTCCTGGCCCCCCTGAGTGCACAGCTCGACGACCAGGCCATGCGGCGTGCTCTGGCCATCGCCCAGAGCGCCGCGGCCGACCCGGAGCTGGCGTCCGGCCTCCTGCGCTCCGGACCCGCCGCGGACGGCCCGGTGCAGGCCGGCGCCGAGCGGATCCGGCGGGCGACCGGAGCCGAGTACGTGGTCGTCCTCGACCTGGACGGCATCCGCCGCTCCCACCCCAGCTCCGACCGGATCGGACTGCCCGTCTCCACCGACCCGAGCGACGCTCTGGCGGGCCGCGAGGTGATGGAGATCGACGAGGGCACCCTGGGCCGCTCCGCGCGCGGCAAGGTCCCACTGCTCTCCGCCGACGGCGAGATCATCGGCGCGGTCTCGGTCGGCATCGCCTACGACAGCGTCCGCGACCGGCTGCTCGGCGCCATCCCCGGCCTGCTCGCGTACGCGGGCGGCGCCCTGGCGGCAGGCGCGCTGGCCGCCGTCCTGCTGGCCCGGCGGATCCAGCGGCAAACCCGCGACCTGGCCTTCTCGGACATCGCCGGGCTGCTGGCCGAGCGCGAGGCGATGCTCCACTCCATCCGCGAGGGCGTGATCGCCCTCGACCCGGACGGCCGGATCCGCCTGGTCAACGACGAGGCCGCCCGCCTGCTCGGCCTCTCGCCCGACCACGCCGAGGCCGTCGCGGGGCGTGCGCTGGACGACGTACTCGGCGCCGGACGCACCACCGACGTACTGGCCGGCCGGGTCAGCGGCCGCGACCTGCTCACCGTGCAGGGCCCACGGGTCCTGGTCGCCAACCGGATGCCGACCGAGGACGGCGGGGCCGTGGCCACCCTGCGCGACCGCACGGAACTGGAGCACCTGAGCCGCGAGCTCGACTCCACCAAGGGCCTGATCGACGCCCTGCGCGCACAGGACCACGAGCATGCCAACCGCCTCCACACCCTCCTCGGCCTCCTGGAGCTCGGCCTGCACGAGGAAGCCGTCGAGTTCGTGACCGAGGTCGTCGGAGTGCACCGCAGCACCGCCGAACAGGTCACCGAGAAGATCCACGACCCGCTGCTGGCCGCCCTGCTGGTCGGCAAGGCGACCGTCGCGGCGGAGCGCGGCGTCCCGCTGCGGCTGGCCCACGCCGCGCACCTCCCCGACCGCCTGGTCGACCCCGGCGGCCTGGTCACCATCGTCGGCAACCTGGTCGACAACGCCCTGGACGCCGCGGTGGGCTCGGCGACGCCCCTGGTGGAGGTGGACCTGCGCACCGAGGGCCGGGCGGCGGTACTGCGGGTCCGGGACAGCGGGCCGGGCATCCCGCCGGACCGGCGCGAGGAGATCTTCACCGAGGGTTGGTCGACCAAGCAGCCCCGGGCCCTGCGCGAGCGCGGGCTGGGTCTCGCGCTCGTACGCCGCCTCGCGGAGCGGCAGGGCGGCACGGCCGTGGCCGGTGAGGCAGCGGACGGAGGGGCGGAGTTCTCCGTCGTACTCCCGGAGGCCCTGCGATGAACGGGACCGCGAGCAGGGTTTTCACCGTATTGGTCGTCGACGACGACATGCGTGTTGCCCGGATCAACGCGGCCTACGTGGAGAAGGTTCCCGGTTTCCGCGTGTCGGGCCAGGCCCATTCGGCCACCGAGGCCCTGGAGTTCCTGTCGGCCCACCCGGTGGACCTGATCCTCCTGGACCACTACCTGCCGGACGAGAACGGCCTCGACCTCGTACGCCGGCTGCGCCAGCTCGGCCACCGGACCGACGTGATGATGGTGACGGCCGCCCGCGACCTGGCCACCGTCCAGGCCGCCATGCGCCTCGGAGCCCTCCAGTACCTGGTCAAGCCCTTCACCTTCGCCGGCCTGCGGACCAGGCTGGAGGCCTACGGGGCGCTGCGCCGGACCCTGGAGACGGGCGGCGAGGCCGAACAGGCCGAGGTGGACCGCATCTTCGGCGCCCTGGCCGCGGCCGGCACCCCGAACGAGCTCCCCAAGGGCCACTCCCCCACCACCGCGGAACTGGTCCGCCAGGTCCTGCGCTCCGCCGAGGGCCCGCTGTCCACCCAGCAGGTCGCCACGCGCGCGGGCATCAGCCGCCAGACCGCCCAGCGCTACCTGAAGCTGCTGGAACGCACCGGCCGCGTCACCCTGGCCCTCCGCTACGGCGAAACGGGCCGCCCAGAACACCTCTACTCCTGGTGCCCCTCCTAGATCCCTCCCGGAGCCGGCCCGGGGGCCCCGGCGGGGTCAGACGGCGCCGGCGCCGGTCAGGGAGCGGACCTCCGTCTCGGCGTACTTGCCCTCGTCGGCGGGCTCCGCCGAGGTGACCGTGCCCAGCCAGCCCGCCAGGAAGCCCAGCGGGATCGAGACCAGGCCCGGGTTCTGGAGCGGGAAGTACGCGAAGTCCACGCCCGGGAAGAGGGATTCCGCACTGCCGGAGACCACCGGTGAGAGGACCACCAGCAGCACCGCCGGCACCAGCCCCCCGTACACCGACCAGACGGCGCCCCGCGTCGTGAAGCCCCGCCAGAACAGCGAGTACACCAGCACCGGCAGATTCGCCGAGGCCGCCACCGCGAAGGCCAGCCCCACCAGGAACGCCACGTTCAGGTCCTGGGCGAGCAGCCCGAGGGCGATGGCCACGGCCCCGATGCCGACGGCCGCCATCCTGGCCACCGCCACCTCGCTGCGCTGCTTGGCGTGCCGGCGCTTGAGCGAGGCGTACAGGTCGTGCGCGACCGAGGCCGAGGAGGCGAGCGTGATCCCGGCGACCACCGCGAGGATGGTGGCGAAGGCGATGGCGGCCACGAAGGCGAACAGCACCGCGCCCCCGGTGGATTCGGCGCCCCCGCCGAGATACGCCGCCAGCAGCGGAACCGCCGTGTTCCCCGAGGCGTTGGAATTGCGGACCTCGTCCGGCCCGAGCAGCGCGGCGGCCCCGAAGCCGAGCACGATGGTCATCAGGTAGAAGCCGCCGATCAGCGCGATCGCCCACACCACCGACCGGCGGGCCGCCCGCGCGGTCGGCACCGTGTAGAAGCGGGACAGGATGTGCGGCAGCCCTGCCGTACCGAGCACCAGCGCGAGCCCGAGGCTCATGAAGTCGAACCGGGCCGTCCAGTCCCCGCCGTACTTGAGCCCGGGGCCCAGGAACCGCTGCCCGTGCCCGCTGCGCTCGGCGGCGCTGGCGAGCAACTGGTCGAAGTTCCCGTGGAAGCGGAGCAGTACGAGCACCGTCAGCGTGATCGCCCCGCCCATGAGCAGGACGGCCTTGACGATCTGGATCCACGTGGTGGCCCGCATCCCGCCGAAGGACACGTACACCACCATCAGCGCACCGACCCCGACCACGGTCAGGGTCCGGGCACTGGTGCTCGAATTGCCGAGCAGCAGACCCACCAGGCTGCCCGCACCGACCATCTGCGCGACGAGGTACAGCACGGAGACGACGACCGACGAGGTTCCGGCGGCGATCCGCACCGGCCGCTCGCTCATCCGGGCGGCGACCACGTCGGCCAGGGTGAAGCGCCCGCAATTGCGGACCAGTTCGGCCACCAGGAGCAGCACCACCAGCCACGCGACGAGGAAGCCCACCGAGTACAGCATGCCGTCGTAGCCGAACAGCGCGATCAGTCCGGAGATGCCGAGGAAGGAGGCGGCGGACATGTAGTCGCCGGCGATGGCGAAACCGTTCTCCAGCGGGGAGAACAGCCGCCCGCCCGCATAGAACTCCTCAGCCGAGCCGTGCCTGTTGCGGCTGACCCAGGTGGTGATGCCCAGGGTGACGGCGACGAAGACGCTGAACAGGGTCAGCGCCATGGTCTGGTGCTCGGTGGTCACCGGCCGTCCCCCCGGCTCCGCGCCCGCGTCCCGGCATCCGCCCGGCGGACCTGCTCCTGCTCGAAGACCGTCCAGCGCAGGTCGAGGGCGGCCCGGTCGCGGCGCAGCCGCGCGTGCCGGGCGTACGCCCAGGTCAGCAGGAAGGTGCTGAGGAACTGGCCGAGGCCCGCCAGCAGCGCCACGTTGATCGAGCCGACGACGGGCCGGGTCATGATCCCGGGCGCCATGGTGGCGGCGCCCACGTAGGCGACGTACCAGAGGAAGAAGCCGGCGGTGGCGGGGACGACGAACCTTCGGTAGCGGCTGCGGACCTCCTGGAAGGCGGCGCTGCGCTGCACTTCGAGGTAGATGTCGGACGCCCCGGGCGCGGGCCGGGCTCCGGGGTCCGGGCGCGGCGGGGACGTTTCCTCGCCCCCGACCTCACCCCAGCCGACGGCCAGCGCGTCGTACCAGGGGTCGTCGAGCCGGATCGTTCCGGCATCACGACCTTCGTGCTTGTCCACCGAACTCTCCTTGTCCGCCGCCGCATTGGCCGCGTGCCCCCAAGGATGGGCTCAATGGTCGTTTTCCGGACTGGTGTACCGGCGCTCTTCACTCCTTCAGGTGATGGAGTGAAGAGCGCCGGTGTGCCGGGGCGTCCGGCTCAGGCGTCGATGCGCGAGCGGTCCAGGGTCGCCGCCGAGCTGGTGATGAACTCCTTGCGCGGGGCCACCTCATTGCCCATGAGCAGGTCGAAGACCGACTCCGCGGAGTCCAGGTCGCCGATGTTGATGCGCCGCAGGGTCCGGAAGCGGGGGTCCATGGTGGTCTCCGCCAACTGGTCCGCGTCCATCTCGCCGAGGCCCTTGTAGCGCTGGATCGAGTCCTTGTACCGGATGTTCTTGCGCTGGTACTCCAGCAGGGTCTGGCGCAGCTCGTTGTCCGAGTACGTGTAGACGTACTTGTCCTGGCCCTTCTTCGGCTGGACCAGCTCGATCCGGTGCAGCGGCGGCACCGCCGCGAAGACCCGGCCCGCCTCGACCATCGGCCTCATGTACCGCTGGAAGAGCGTGAGCAGCAGGCAGCGGATGTGCGCGCCGTCCACATCGGCGTCGACGAGCAGGACGATCTTCCCGTACCGGGCGGCGTCGATGTCGAAGGTCCGGCCCGAGCCGGCTCCTATGACCTGGATGATCGCCCCGCACTCGGCGTTCTTGAGCATGTCCGAGACCGACGACTTCTGGACATTGAGGATCTTGCCGCGGATCGGCAGGAGCGCCTGGAATTCCGAATTGCGCGCCAGCTTGGCGGTGCCGAGGGCGGAGTCCCCCTCGACGATGAAGAGCTCGCTGCGCTCCACGTCGTCACTGCGGCAGTCGGCCAGCTTGGCCGGCAGCGAGGAGGACTCCAGCGCGGTCTTGCGCCGCTGCGCCTCCTTGTGCTGGCGGGCCGCGATCCGGGTCCGGGCGGCCGCGACGATCTTCTCCATCACGGCGCGGGCCTGCTGCTTGTCGTCCCGCTTGGTGGAGGTCAGGAAGGCCTTGAGTTCCTTGGCGACGACGGCCGCGACGATCCGGGTGGCCGCCGAGGTGCCGAGGACCTCCTTGGTCTGGCCCTCGAACTGGGGCTCGGCGAGGCGGACGGTGACGACCGCTGTCATGCCCTCCATCGCATCGTCCTTGACCACGTCGTCCTCGGCCACGCGCAGCAGCTTCGCCGAGCGCAGCACCTCGTTCACGGTCTTGGCGACCGATCGCTCGAAGCCGGAGACGTGGGTGCCGCCCTTGGGGGTGGCGATGATGTTCACGAAGGACTTGACGTTGGTCTCGTACCCCGTGCCCCAGCGCAGGGCGATGTCCACGCCGAGCTCGCGGGTGACCTCGGTGGGGGTCATGTGGCCGCGGTCGTCCAGGACCGGGACGGTCTCCTTGAAGGTGCCGGTGCCGGTCAGGCGCAGCACGTCGCAGACGGCCTTGTCCTGGGCGAGGTAGTCGCAGAACTCGCCGATGCCCCCGTCGTAGTGGAAGGTCTCCTCGGTCTTGCCGGCGCCCTCGAGGGCGCGCTCGTCGCGCACGACCAGGGTCAGGCCGGGGACCAGGAAGGCGGTCTGGCGGGCGCGCTGGTAGAGCGTCTCCAGGTTGAGCCGGGCGTCCTTCAGGAAGATCTGCCGGTCGGCCCAGTAGCGGATCCGGGTGCCGGTCTTGCCCTTGGCGATCCGCTTGACCTTGCGCAGGCCGTTGGCGGGGTCGAAGGGGCTCTCCGCGCCCTGCTCGGTGAACATGCCCGGGACGCCGCGGCGGAAGCTGATGGCGTGGACCGAGCTGTTGCGGTCGACCTCGACGTCCAGGCGGGCGGAGAGGGCGTTGACCACGGAGGCGCCGACGCCGTGCAGGCCGCCGGAGGCCGCGTACGAGCCGCCGCCGAACTTTCCGCCGGCGTGCAGCTTGGTCATGACGACCTCGACGCCGGAGAGGCCGGTCTTGGGCTCGACGTCTACGGGGATGCCGCGGCCGTTGTCCCGGACCTCGACGGAGGAGTCCTCGTGGAGGATCACCTCGATGTGGTCGCAGTACCCGCCCAGGGCCTCGTCGACGGAATTGTCGATGATCTCCCAGAGGCAGTGCATGAGGCCACGGCTGTCGGTGGACCCGATATACATGCCGGGGCGCTTGCGGACGGCCTCGAGGCCTTCGAGGACGAGCAGGTGCCGCGCGGTGTAGTTGGAGCCGTCCCGGTCTGCTCCGGTCAGCAGTGCGCTGGAAGGCACGGACGTGTCGGCGGTCACGCAGTTCGCTCCTCGCTGAATTTCTTTTCTGGCCCGGTCGGGCGCAGGGGTGGCTCGGTTGCCGGTCAGAGGGTACCGAGGCCTGGTAGAGCCGATGCAACGCCACCCTCGTGCTTCATCAGCCTAGTGCAGGCCCGCACGGGTGTTCGATCCCCCGTGGGAGTGAAGCAAACATCACGTTCCCTTCCGCGCATGAACCATTTAGGGTTCGGGCACGTCCTCATGAACAACCGGCACTCAGCCGGGGAGGACGGAACTGCTACAAGCGAACGACTGACAACGCGAAACCGTAAAGCAACGCAATACGGCTCCTTCGCCGCCAACCGGCAGCAGCCGGCCAGCTTCGGAAGGAAGTTTCGAGGAAAAGCCGCGAGCGGGAACGTTTTCGGCCTGGTTGGATGTTGACCCTGGTACGACAGCTCGTCGAGCTAGAGAAGAGGCGACGTGACTACTGTTCTGACACCCGCGACCCCGCTGACGGCCGCTGACCGATGCGACCGTTGCGGCGCCCAGGCATATCTGCGCGTCGTCCTGCTGAGCGGCGGTGAACTGCTCTTCTGCGCCCACCACGGGCGTAAGTTCGAGCCGGAACTCAAGAAGATCGCCGCGGAAATACAGGATGAGACCGAGCGGCTCACGTCCGCTCCGACCGCGAATGCGGCCGACACCGAGGACCGCTGACACAAGGCCTACACCTCGCATCCGACGAGCCAGGACCGGCCAGGCCGGTCGACGGGCGGCACCCCTGAGACCCAGGGGAGCCGCCCGTCCTCATGTCCGGACGCGTACGGGCGCCGAAGCGGCCCGCCTCGCGCTGAAGCGGCCCGCCTCAGCGCCCCGGCGCCGGGCGGTTTCCCGCGAATGGGGCCTTGACGGGCTTCTGTGCGGGCTGTAGGGCGCTGCCGGGGGCTGAGTGGGCACCGGGACCACCACGCCCCTGCGGAGCCGCCTCCGGGCCCGTCACGAAGCCGGCCAGCGGAGCGATCCGCGTGTACACCCCCGGGCTGTCCGCGCGCCCGCACCCGCGCCCCCAGGACACGAGCCCGATGAGCCGCCCCTGGGCCACCAGCGGCCCGCCGCTGTCACCCTGGCAGGCGTCCTTGCCGCCGTCGCGGTCCCCGGCGCACACCATGGACTCCGCCCGGTACTGGCCGTCGGCGTCCCCCGGGTAGGCCCGGCCGCAGACCTCGTCGGCCAGTACGGTCACCCGCGCGGCCCGCAGCGCGTACGCGTAGTCACCGAATCCGCTCGTGTCGCCCCAGCCGTACACGGCGGCCTCCGTACCCGCCTCGTACGCCGGATGCCCCACCCCGGCCATGGGCAGCACGAAGTGCGCCGGTACGGGTTCGTCCAGCTCCAGTACGGCCAGGTCCCCGGCATTGCTCACGGAGTCGTAGGCCGGGTTCACCCGGGCCGAGCGCACCGCGATCTCCCGGCCGTCGTCCGCCCTGAGCTCCGTACGTCCGGTGATCACACGGAAGTCGGAGACGGACTCCACGGGTCCGCCCAGCACCTGCCGCCCCAGGCAGTGGGCCGCCGTCAGCACCTTGGTCGGGGCCACGACGACGCCCCCGCAGAACTGCCCGCCCCGCGTACCCCCGAACCGGTCACGGCTCGCGAGGGCCACGACCCAGGGACTGTCCGCCGCCTTCACCGGCTTCCCGCCGATCACCACGCTGTCCGCTGCCACGTGCGGCGCGCCGGCCAGCGGCGCCGCCGCCGCTCCCGCCACCAGGGTCAGCGTGCCCGCCAGGACATGGGCAAAGGGACGACGCATGGGGCCTCCTGACTCCGAGTGTGCATGACTCCACCCAGAGTGGGATGCCCGGCGGCCGCGCGCACCCGCGCGCGGCCACGGCACATGACCGCAGGCCCGACCCGGCGCCGTCAGTCCAGGTAGTCGCGCAGCACCTGGGACCGGGACGGGTGGCGCAGCTTCGACATCGTCTTCGACTCGATCTGGCGGATGCGCTCGCGCGTGACGCCGTAGACCTTGCCGATCTCGTCGAGGGTCTTGGGCTGGCCGTCCGTGAGGCCGAAGCGCATCGAGACCACGCCCGCCTCGCGCTCGCTCAGGGTGTCGAGCACCGAGTGCAGCTGCTCCTGCAGGAGCGTGAAGCTCACGGCGTCGGCCGGGACGACCGCCTCGGAGTCCTCGATCAGGTCGCCGAACTCGCTGTCGCCGTCCTCGCCGAGCGGGGTGTGCAGGGAGATCGGCTCGCGGCCGTACTTCTGGACCTCGATGACCTTCTCGGGGGTCATGTCGAGTTCCTTGGCCAGCTCCTCCGGGGTGGGCTCGCGGCCCAGGTCCTGGAGCATCTGGCGCTGGACCCGGGCCAGCTTGTTGATGACCTCGACCATGTGCACCGGGATGCGGATGGTGCGGGCCTGGTCGGCCATGGCGCGGGTGATCGCCTGGCGGATCCACCAGGTGGCGTACGTGGAGAACTTGTAGCCCTTGGTGTAGTCGAACTTCTCCACCGCACGGATCAGGCCGAGGTTGCCCTCCTGGATCAGGTCCAGGAAGAGCATGCCGCGACCGGTGTAGCGCTTGGCCAGGGAGACCACGAGGCGGAGGTTGGCCTCCAGCAGGTGGTTCTTGGCGCGGCGGCCGTCCTCGGCGATGATCTCCAGCTCGCGCTTGAGCTTGGGCGCGAGCTTGTCGGAGTTGGCCAGCTTGTCCTCGGCGAACAGGCCCGCCTCGATCCGCTTGGCGAGCTCGACCTCCTGCTCGGCGTTGAGGAGGGGGACCTTGCCGATCTGCTTGAGGTAGTCCTTGACGGGGTCGGCGGTGGCGCCGGCCACGACGACCTGCTGGGCGGGGGCGTCGTCCTCGTCGTCGGAGATGACGAAGCCCTTGTTCTCCCCGCCCTCCTCTTCCTCGTCGGCCTCGGCCTTCGCCGCGTCGGGACCCTCTTCCGTGGTCTCCTCGTCGCCCTCGTCCGCGTCCTTCTTGGCGGCGGTCTTCTTGGCCGCCGTCTTCTTGGCCGCGGCCTTCTTCGCCGGTGCGGCCTTCTTCGCCGCCGTCTTCTTCGCTGCCGTCTTCTTGGCGGCGGGCTCGGTTCCGGGGTCCTGCGCGAGCGCGTCAGCGGTCTCCGGGGCCACCGTCTCGGCCGCCGGGGCCGTGGTGTCCGCGGGGGCCTCGATGTCGACGGGCGGCGCGGCCGCCGTCTTCGCCGCCACCGTCTTGGTGGCCGTCCGCTTGGCGGGGCTCTTCGCTGCGACGCTCTTGCGGGTGGTGCGCTTGGGCGACTCCGCGGCACTGACCATCAGCGTCACACCCTCTTCCTCGAGGATCTGGTTGAGGCTGCGCAGAACATTCTTCCACTGGGTCGCAGGAATCTGGTCAGCCTCGAAGGCCCGACGCACGTCATCGCCGGCGATCTGCCCCTCGGCCTTGCCCCGCTCGATGAGCGCCATCACAGACTCGGATTCGGCGATCTCCGGCGGGAGCGTACGGGATGTGCTGGCCGACACGAACAACCTCTCGGAACGATGGGAACGGCTTCCGACCCCGGGCCTGGTGGTGCTGGACCGGAGCCGACGACCACCGACTGGGGATGGGCCGGGGGCGCGGGCAGGGGCCGGGGAGCTGTACAGCACCCCCAAGGGCTGCTGTCTTCCCTCCGTCGGCCATCACCTCTTAGGTCATCGCGTGACCTCGCAGAGCGTTACGCCCAATCTTCGTGGCCCGAGTCACACCCCTTTCGCATCCACGCCCGTCATACGGTCACACCGGCGGGTCCGGGGTGGGTTCCGAGGCCGGTGCGGGGTGGCTCCGGCACGGGTCCCACACGGCCGAACAGGCCCGGCCGCGAGGGCCGGACGGCGCCGCCGACCAGGGGCGACACCCGTCGGACGCCGGTGTCGCCGGACCCGACCGGGCCCGGCGACTGGTGGTGCACCTCCGCGCCCCCGCGCGTGCGCCCGTCAGTGCTCGCGCGGGGCCGGAACCACGCGCTCGACCTCCGGATGCACCGTCAGAAGCTGGCGCATGGCGCCCTCGGCGCCCGTCGCGTCGCCGGCGGCGAGGGCCTCGACCATGCGCGCGTGGTGCGCGACGCAGGTCTCGCTGGGGCGGTCGCAGGCGGTGATGGGGCTGCCGGAGACCTGGAGGGCGGAGGAGACGATGCCGGAGAGGTGCTCCAGCATGCGGTTGCCCGCGACCTGGATGAGCAGCGCGTGGAACTCGTTGTCGGCGCGGGCGAAGGTGATGGAGTCGCCCTGGCCGAGTGCGTGGCCCATGATCTCGACCATGTCGGCGAGGCGCTGCTGGATGTCCGGGCGGCCGTGGCCGGCGGCCAGGCGGGCGGCCAGCGGTTCGATGGTCCAGCGGAGCTCGTTGAGCTCGCGGCGCTGGTCGTCGCGCTGGGGGCCGAAGGCCCTCCACTCGATGATGTCGGGGTCGAGCAGGTTCCAGTCCGCGACCGGGCGGACCCGGGTGCCGACGTTGGGCCGGGCGCTGACCAGGCCCTTGGCCTCCAGGACCCGGAGCGATTCGCGAACGACCGTGCGGGAGACCTCGAAGCGCTGGCCGATCTCCTCGGGGACCAGGGGGCGGTCCGCACCGAGGTCGCCGGAGACGATCATCTGGCCGAGCTGCTGGACGAGTTGGCCGTGCAATCCGCGGCCGCGGCTGCCGGCGGCGCGGCGGCCGACCCGGCTCAACTCGACGTCGCCTCCCTCCCAGTGGGGCACCGCGACACGGTCGGCCCCGGGGGCCTCCGCGTAGGGGTAGCGGTCGAGTTCGCCCGGGCCGGCGATGCCGGATTCGGCGTGGCGGGCGGCGGTCATCATGGTGTGCGCAAGGGTACTCACGAATCCTTTGTCGGTCGTGCCTCCATGACCCTTGAGGTCTTTGGTGAAAAGCACACGAAAGGGTGATCGGTGCCACCTACACAATTGACGACTTATCGTAAGTAACCGGGCCTTTTACGGGGAGTTGCGGTCCGGCTCACCCGACACGAACCCCAACGGCCTCATTACGGACATCTCTAGCGTCGGAACGATCACCAACGAACGCGGCTGCGCAGTCCTGTGAACCCATAGGCGCACAACAGGACCATCAGCGACAACACCAATGCGGTGCCGACGGGTTGGGCCATCACCCGGAGAGCGCCGAGCACCAGCCGGTCGGCCTCCGGCGGCCACTGCGCCCAGGCCATGCCGCGCAGCCGGGCCGCGAGCCCGGTCATCGGGTACGCGGACGGCCCCTCGATCACCTTGCGCACCAGCGGTACGACCGCCACCGGTACGGCCAGCACCGCGGCCAGGCCCGCGGCCGCGGAGCGGAAGACTCCGGAGGCCAGCACGCCGGACCAGGCGCAGCCGATGAGCAGCCCCGCCCAACTCGCGGCCGGGGACACCCACTCCGCTGGGGAGCGCAGCGGGCCGCTGTCGAAGACGAGCTTCAGGGCGGCGGCGTCGGCGGCCACGGCCAGTGCGCCGAGCAGCAGGGCGAGGGCGGCGGTGACCGCCAGCTTGGCGGTGAGCAGGCCCATCCGGCGCGGGACGGTGCCGCGGTCGGCGGCGAGCGCGGGGTAGCGGTACTCCTCACCGAAGGCGAGCGCGCCGAGCAGTCCGGCGCCGAGGGCGGCGGGCGGCAGCGGGAGCAGCTCCGGCCAGGCGGCGAGCAGCCGGTTCTGCGGGGTCTGCCCGGCTCGGGCGAGCACGAGCGCGACGACGACGGAGACCGCGACCACGAGGGCGGCGGTGAGGGCGGGCGTGGCGGTGCCGAAGACGCGGTGCAGTTCGTAGCGGAGCGGCCGGAGCGGGCCTCCGACCCGGCGCACGGCCGACGCGGGCCGCCGGGAGCGGTGGCGGCCGCCGTCGCTGTCGGCCGCGGCGCGGGGCACCTCCCGGGTGTCACCCTCGGCCCGGGCGTGCGGGAGCGTCGGCGGGGTTCCGGCGTCGCCGGTCTCGTCAGCGAGCTGGTGGACCAGGACGCCGTGCCGGAAGGCCGCCTCGCCGACCTCCGCGCAGTTGCTGCCGTACACCGACAGGCGGCTGCCGCTCTCCTCGACGATCTCCACCGGGCGCTGTGCCGCGCGCGCCTCGCGGCCCAGTACGTCGGCCAGCCGGGCGGCGTGCGGGGTGCGCACGGCCACCCGCGGCCGCAGCCGGGTGCGGGCGAACTCCGCGGCGTCCTGGTCGGCGACGAGCCTGCCCGCCTCGATGCTGACGACCCGGTCGGCGCTGCCCGCGGCCTCCTTCGCGTCGTCGGTGGTGAAGAGCACCGCGCCGCCGAGTGCGGCGTGCCCGCGCAGCAGTGCGTGCAGCCAGCCGCGCTCCCGGGGGGAGAGCCCGGCCGCGGGCTCGTCCAGGAGCAGCGTGCAGGGGTCGGCAAGGAGTGCTGTGGCGAGCCCGACCCGGCGTTCCATTCCGAGCGACAGCGATCCGAGCCGCTGGTCGCACAGGCCCGTCAGGCCGACGACCTCCAGCATGGTGTCGGCCCGCGAGGCCGGCACCCCCGCGGCGGCGCACAGCATCCGCAGCTGGTTGCGTACGGTCCGCGCCGGGTTGCCGGGGAGGTCGCCGAGCAGCACACCGACCTCGCGGCCGGGATGCGGGACCCGGTGCAGTGGTCGGCCGCGGAAGTAGGTGACGCCGCGGCCCGGTTCCAGTTCGAGCATGAGCCGCAGTGCGGTGGTCTTGCCCGCGCCCGGTTCACCGAGCAGGGCGGTCACGCTCCCCGGGCGGGCCTCGAAGGTGAGGTCGTCCACGAGGGGCGGGAGGTCTCGACGGGGTGTACTGGTGAGTCCGATGGCCTGGAGCATCGCTTCTCTCGCGGGGTGTGAGACCGCTCTGCGGCAGTGTGAGTACCGCAAACAAGATAACGCGATATGTCCGATTTTCCGGGGAGCCGACAGGAGGTGTCGAAGGGTCAGACCTCCGGACGCAGCATCGGCGGGTTGAGCAGGGTCGCACCGCCGGCCCGGAACAGCTGGGCGGGCCGACCGCCCTGACGGGTCGTCGTCCCCCCGGCCGGCACCAGGAACCCCGGGGTGCCGGTGACCTTGCGGTGGAAGTTGCGGGGGTCGAGGGCGACGCCCCAGACGGCCTCGTAGACCCGGCGCAGCTCCCCGACGGTGAACTCCGGCGGGCAGAAGGCAGTGGCCAGGGAGGAGTACTCGATCTTCGAGCGGGCCCGTTCCACACCGTCGGCGAGGATCCGCTCGTGGTCGAAGGCGAGTCCCGCGGATGCCGGGTCGGCGGTGGCCAGGAGTTCGTCGACGGGGGCCCAGCGCGCGCTGTTGGCGTCGCCGCCGGCCCGGGGCGCGGGCAGGTCGGGCGCCAGAACCAGGTGCGCCACGCTGACCACGCGCATGCGCGGATCCCGCTTCGGGTCGCCGTAGGTCGCGAGCTGTTCGAGATGGGCTCCGTTGCCCGCGCCGGGTTCAGCGGGGTCGTGGGCGCACAGTCCGGTCTCCTCGGAGAGCTCCCGGGCCGCGGCCGCCGACAGGTCCTCGTCCCCGCGCACGAAGCCTCCGGGCAGCGCCCAGCGGCCCTGGAACGGCTGCTCACCCCGGCGGACGACCAACGCGCAGAGCGCGTGGCGCCGCACGGTGAGCACGACCAGGTCGACAGTGACGGCGAAGGGCGGAAAGGCCGACGGGTCGTAGGGCGACATGCCGCGATCATAGTCGTCTGCCTGACGATAAACAGAGCTTTGGTGATCCTGAACGCCGCGGTGCACAAGCCGGGGCCCGCCCGGGCGATCAGAGCGCCGAGTCGGCCCCGCGCCGGTCGGGACCCACGGATGCCCGGCCGGGCCGGTCCGATCGGCCCGGATGACCGCGCCGGCCCGCCGGCCCCCGCGAGCCCGGCCGGAGTGGCCGGAGTGGCCGGAGTGGCCGGGCAGAAGCTAGACACCCAGTTGCAGCGCATCGGCCGCCTCCTCCACCATGCCGAGGCCGAGCCGGCTGATCCGGACCGCGAAGGGCTCCCCCGAGACCCGCAGACCCGACAGTCGCAGTGCGCCCAGCGGAGCGCCCGGCATCGGGGCGAGGGCGACGGTTCCGGCCGGGGCGTCGGGGCGGATTCCGGCGAGGGCGCTCAGCACGTGGATGCCCGCGGCTGCGGCGACCGCCGCAGGGCGGCAGGCCGCCGGGTGCGGCAACGGGGCGCTGCCCGCGGTGCGCTGCTCGGCCGCGTACATCTCCGGCAGCCGGTACCCGAAGGCCTCCGCCGCGTCGAGCAGGCCGCGCAGCAGCCCGGCGGCCTCCTTCTCGAAGCCCGCCTGGGCCAGTCCGGCCACCGCCACGGCGCTCTCGTACGCCCGTACCGCGCCCGAGCGGTGGCCGAACGGGTTGTGCCCGGGCTCCCGGGCCGCCATGCTCCGCAGCCCCCATCCGCAATCCATGGCGGGGCCCCCGAGCAACCGCGCCAGCTGCTCGGTACGGACCCGGTCCAGCAGCCCGGGTGCGAGCCGGCCTCCGCCCAGCAGCCCGGTGTCCAGCAGGTGCGCGGCCGCCCCCGTCAGCCGGGGCAGCGGACGCCCGTCGGGGTGCAGGGCCGCCGCGGGCCGGCCGCCGTCGAGGCCGTCGACCCAGAACTCGGCCCGGAACCGCTCCCGCAGCGCGGCCGCCCACTCCCGCCACTCCTCGGCTCCGGGCCGACCGCACCCGGCGAGCAGGTCGGCGCCGAGCAGCGCGGCCCGGTGGGCGTGGGCCTGGGTCTCGCAGCGACGCGGCCCGGGATCGGGGTCGGCGAGGAACCCGTCCCTGCCCAGGGCTCCCCGCAGCCAGCCCAGGCACCGCTCGGCGGCCGGCAGCAGCCGGTCCACCTCCGCCTCGGGCATCCCCCAGCGGCGGGCTTCGGCGAGCACCGCGGGGAAGGCCAGGGTCGCCTCGGTCCCGGTGCAGCCCGGCGGCAGCTGCGGTCCGGCCCCGCGCAGCGGCCCGGGGATCTTCCCCGCGTCGGGCCCCTTCCCGCCGCTCTGGGTCCGGGCCAGGGTGCGCAGGGTGGCCGCGGCGAGCCCGGTGCCGACCGGGAGCGCCATCCGGGCGGCCCACAGCGACTCCGCCGGGGCCAGTCCGAGGCGCCACGGCACGCCAGCCGCCGCGTAGGCGTCGGCGGGGTCCTGAGGGTCCCGCAGCAGCAGCGCGCCGAGGTCTTCGACACTGGTCCTGAACCACGCCTCGGCCCTCGGGTCGTCGCCCTCGGCGCGGGCGTCGGCCAGCGGGTTGGCCACCTGGCCTGCGGGGGCCCGGGCGCTGCGGTCCGGAGTGGTCCGCAGCTCGATGGTGCGGGACTCGCCGGGCCCCAGGTCGAGCTGCCAGCGCAGCAGCCCGGCCGAGGCGAGCGCATCGTCCGGCGGCGGCTCGGCCGCGGTGACGGCCTGCGCCGCTCCGGTGCTCCAGCGCAGCCCGGCGGCATGCACCGCGGCCGGCAGTTCCGGTCCGACGCGCCCGGCCGCCACCTCGGCCAGTTCCGCGAGGTCGGTGCCGAGCGAGACCTCCACGGGCAGCCGCAGCGCACGGGCCGTGAAGCTGCGCAAGGTGATCCGCTCGGTGCCGTCCGCGTGCCGGACCCGCTCCACACCGACGTCGGGGTCGGGACCGGCCTCCGCTCCGGTCCGCACCGTGGCGGTGAAGGCGGCCCGGTCGGCGCCCAGGCTGCGCCCCTGGACGGCGACCGGGTCCCGGCCGCCGACGCGCAGCACGCAGCGGGAGAGCAGCCGACGGCCGGAGCGGTAGATCCCCTCGATCCCCCGTCCGGTGAGCTGGCCGTGCTCCGGGGAGACGGCCAGGCAGGGCGCGGCGAGGCAGATCACCGCGTCGTGCACGGGCGGCAGATCGGGCCTGCGGGAGGGAGGTACGCGGGCGGGGGGTGCGGGGTGGGACATCTGTCGCCTTGTCTGCGCTCCGGTCGGTTCGGCTGGGCGGCGGCGCGGCCGGGCCCTCACCGCCCCCCAGCGCAACGCCCCCACCCCCGCCCGGGTCACGGGCCCCGGCGGCCCCTGCGCCCGCCAGGGTGGGAGTCCGTGGTGCAGTGCCGCACCCAGCGCACGACGCAGCCGCCGCTCGGGGGTGCGCCGCTGCCGGCTCACTGGTCGCTCCCCGCGGTGCGGCGGGGCTCGCGGCGGGCCGTGCGGGTGCGGCGGCCGGGCGGGCGGGTGCCGGCGCCCGGGCGCTTGCGCCGCGGCTCCCGGCGTCGGCGCTCCTCGCGCAGGCAGTGCCGCAGCCCTTCCGGGTCGATGCCCTCGTTGCAGGCGTGGTGGAGGAGTTGGGCGAACCGGTACTCGGAGTCCGCCCGCAGCGCCAGGGCGAGCGCGATCCGGGCGGTCGGCTCGTCCCCGGTGGACCAGGAGACCCAGCCCGCGAGGGTGAGCGGGGCCGCCGCGTGTTCCCCGTAGGCCCCGACGCAGCGCCGGGCCAGGGCCCGCCACAGGCGCAGGGCGGGCACGGCCTCCTCGCCCTCCATCCACTCGGCGGCGATGTCCCGGATCTCGCGGTCCTGGAGCCCGAGGATCAGCGAGGCCGCTTCGTCGTGGCCGAGCAGTGCGTCGTCCCAGTCGTCGGCGCCGGGTCCGCCCTCGACGGGCGGTGCGAGGGTCATGCGCTGCATGAGGGCCCGGGCCAGCGTGACGGTCTCGGCGCCCACTTCCGCCCGGGTGGCGCCGTCGAGGATCTTCGGCACCAGGGCGGCGGCCGCCCGGTCCAGGGCCTGTTCCATCTCCCCAGCCATCGGCCCGCCCATCGGTGTCAGACGCCCCTCGATCTGCCGCAGCGAGCCCCTGACCTGTAGTCCGGCGTAGGTGGCCGCGGCGGCCATGACGGAGGTTCCGGGTGCGGCCAGCGCGCTGCCCTCGGCCGGGCAGCAGCGCTCGTCGGGGCAGCAGTAGGACCAGTACCGCCCGCCGGAGAGGCACAGCGCCTCCAGTACGGGCACGTCCAGGGCTCCGCAGGCCAGGCGGACCCGCTGGGCGAGCGGGCGCAGCCGGGTCATGACCCGCTGCCCGCTCTCGTCGCCGTACGGGTCCTGGCAGAGGTAGACGACGATGCCGTCGGGCTTGTCCCCTCGCCGTTCGCTGCCGCGGATCAGGCAGTCGGCGGCCTGCTGGGCAGTGTCCTCCCACTCCGCGGGGGCGGTCGGGATGCCCACGCGGAGCCGGCCGCCGAAGCGTCCGCCCTCGCCGTGCACGGCGACCATGACGAGGGAGTCGGTCGGGTGGAAGCCGAGCATGTAGGGCAGCGCGTCGGCCAGTTCGGCCGGGCTGCGCAGGGTGATCCTGGGGTCGTCGGTGGATCCGGAGGGGCTGACGGCAGGCCGTCCGGACGGGATACGTGACTCGTGGTTGTTCGTCATGCCCCGACGGTCCCGCGCAAGATCCGATCCGGAAACCCCTGTGGATAACTCTCAAATCCGTCCAAAATTCAACATCCACAGGGCCAGAGTGCCATTGGCGCGATGTCGGAGGCATCGGGTTGCATGGGGGCATGAACGCAGACCTGAGGTCCTCGGCCGACTCCGTACTGGCCCGTCTCGTGGGCGATCCCACGGGCACCGCCCGGCTACGCGAGGACCAATGGCGTGCGATCGAGGCCCTGGTCGCGGACAAGCGGCGCGCCCTGGTGGTGCAGCGCACCGGCTGGGGCAAGTCCGCGGTGTACTTCGTCGCCACCTCGTTGCTTCGCGCGAGCGGCGCCGGTCCCACCGTGATCGTCTCCCCGCTCCTCGCTCTGATGCGCAATCAGGTCGAGGCCGCGGCCCGCGCGGGGATCCACGCCCGCACCATCAATTCGGCCAATCCTGAGGAATGGGAGGGAATTCAGGCCGAAATCGCGGCGGGCGACGTCGACGTCCTGCTGGTGAGTCCGGAGCGGCTCAACAATCCCGATTTCCGCGACCAGGTGCTCCCCAAGCTCTCCGCCGCCACGGGCCTGCTCGTGGTGGACGAGGCCCACTGCATCTCCGACTGGGGGCACGACTTCCGCCCCGACTACAGGCGCCTGCGCACCATGCTGGCCGATCTCCCGCCGGGCGTCCCGGTGCTGGCCACGACCGCCACGGCGAACGCCCGGGTGACCGCGGACGTCGCCGAGCAGCTGGGCACCGGGGCCGGTACGGACGCCCTGGTGCTGCGGGGTCCCCTGGACCGGGAGAGCCTGAGCCTTGCGGTGCTGACGCTGCCAGATGCGGCGCACCGACTGGCCTGGCTCGCCGACCACCTCGCCGAGCTGCCCGGTTCCGGGATCATCTACACGCTGACGGTCGCCGCCGCCGAGGAGGTCACCGCGTACCTGCGACACCGCGGGCACACGGTCTCCTCGTACACCGGCAAGACGGAGAACGCCGACCGCGAGCAGGCGGAGAACGACCTTCAGGCCAACCGGGTCAAGGCCCTGGTGGCCACCTCCGCGCTGGGAATGGGCTTCGACAAGCCCGACCTCGGCTTCGTGGTCCACCTGGGCTCGCCCTCCTCCCCCATCGCCTACTACCAGCAGGTCGGCCGGGCCGGCCGCGGCGTGGAGCACGCCGAGGTGCTGCTGCTGCCCGGCCGCGAGGACGAGGCGATCTGGCAGTACTTCGCCTCGGTGGCGTTCCCTCCGGAGCAGCAGGTACGCCGCACCCTGGAGGTCCTGGCACAGGCGGGCCGGCCGCTGTCGCTGCCCGCCCTGGAGCCGCTGGTCGACCTGCGCCGCACGCGGCTGGAGACCATGCTCAAGGTCCTCGACGTGGACGGCGCGGTGCACCGCGTGAAGGGTGGCTGGACCTCCACGGGTGAGCCGTGGGTCTACGACACCGACCGCTACGCCTGGGTCGCCCGCCAGCGTGCCGCCGAACAGCAGGCGATGCGCGACTACGCGGCGGCCACCGGGTGCCGCATGGAGTTCCTGCGCCGGCAGTTGGACGACGAGGAGGCCGCGCCGTGCGGCCGCTGCGACAACTGCGCCGGCGCCCGGTTCACCGCGGAGGTCTCCTCCACCGCGCTGGACACGGCCCGCGGAGAGCTGGGCAGGCCCGGGGTGGAGCTGGAGCCGCGCAAGATGTGGCCGACGGGACTGGCCGCCGTCGGCGTCGACCTCAAGGGCAAGATCCCGGTCGGCGAACAGGCCCTCGCGGGGCGGGCCCTGGGCCGGCTCTCCGACATCGGCTGGGGCAACCGGTTGCGGCCGATGCTCGCGCCGCAGGCTCCCGACCAGCCGATTCCGGACGATGTCGCCCAGGCCGTCGTGGCGGTGCTGGCGGACTGGGCCCGGGGCCCGGGCGGATGGGCTTCCGGAGCGGCGGACGCACCCGCGCGGCCGGTCGGCGTGGTCGCGCTTCCCTCGCGCAGCCGTCCCCTGCTGGTCGGCTCGCTGGCCGCGCGGATCGCGGAGGTCGGGCGGATGCCGTTGCTCGGGACGCTCGCGTACACCGACCAGGCACCGGAGTTCGGGCTGCCCTCGTCCAACAGCGCCCAGCGGGTGCGCGGACTCCACCAGGCATTGACCGTTCCCCCGGAACTCGCTGCGACACTGGCTGAGGCAGCGGGTCCGGTTCTCCTCGTGGACGACCGGGCGGAGAGCGGATGGACGCTCGCCGTGGCCGCGCGGCTCCTGCGCCGGGCGGGTGCGAAGGGGGTGTTTCCGCTGGTGCTGGCGCTCCAGCCATAGCCCGATGCGTCATCCACGGCGTGGCGGGGCAAGGATATGAACGGCATACCGGCGAATTCCGGTCGGCGGCGCCAATTGCTCGTTGCCGCATGCTCAACGGCCACGCGAGAATCGAAGTGCTCCCGCTCGGCTCGTCGGCACCCTCCAGGGCCGCGCCGCGGCGTGCCCTCAGCCAGCCGTGCCCGTCCGCGGGCGTGTACCCGAAGGGAGGACCGTGACCTTCGGATTCGCCCCGCCCTCGACGGCGTCCCTGGCCATGGCCACCGGTGGCGCCAGCCGGCACGGCAGACTGCTGGAACCCGCCGAGTGGACGGCGGCCGGGGTTCCCCTGCTCCGCAACCCGCGCGAGATCGTCAGCGGTCTCCACTCCCGGCACAGCCCGGTGCCGTCGACCGTCGTGATCGCGGTCCTCGGACCCGAGGAGCAGCTCGTCGCGAGCGCCTCCTTCACCCAGCGCACGGCATCGGCGGACGGCTGGGACTACCGCAACGCCCTGCTGTCCCGGCTGCGCCGGGTCCTCCCGCACGACCTGCGGCGGCGGACTCCGGTGCGGACCGCGGTCCTGATGTACTGCCGCGAGGGCGACGAGGGCTGGACCGAGGACGACGGGGCCTGGATGTGGGGACTGCGGGACGCCTGCACCCTGCACGGGCTGCGCTGCGGCGCCTACATCACCCTCACCCGCGACGGCTGGCAGGTGCTGGGCGAGGGCCGCGGCGGCCGGCGGCCCAGTTCGGACTCGCGGCCGGAGCGCCTCGGCGACGTGGCGACGGAGTTCGCCCCGCTCGCCCTGCACACCGGCGGCGGCGCGAACGAGGCGCTGCGCCGCACTGCCGCGCGCTGACGCCGGCCGCCCCTGCCGCGCACTGACGCCCTGCCGCGCACTGGGCCGAGGGACAGCCCCCGCACCCAGTGCTCCGTGCATCCGGCGCCCGGGCACGCCCAAGGGCCGTACACCCGTAACCGGGCGTACGGCTGGTCAGGCCTCGGACTTCAGCGGGACCGGCTGCTCGCCCGCCCCGCCCCTCGCCCGCACCGGGTCACGGGACGTCAGACGCCCGCACCCAGCACGGAGTTGATCTGCTGCGGGTCGCCGCACACGATCAGCAGCGCACCGGCCCGCGCGAGCGCGACGGGCAGTGCGCCGACAGCGGCGTCGTCCGGTCCGCCGTTGGCCGCGAAGACCACGACGGGACGGCCGGCGGCGCGCTGGACCTGCGCCGCGTCCGCGTAGAACACGTCGTCCGCGGCGTCGTGCAGGGCCCAGTACGCGGCCTCGCCGAAGGACAGCTCGTGAGCGGCCCACGGGTGGGGGTCGCCGGTGGTGAGAACCAGGATGTCGCCGGGCGCGCGCCCGGTGTCGAGCAGCAGGTCCACGGCCTCTTCGGCCGCGTCCAGCGCACCCTCGGCGGAGGCCGGGATCAGCTGGACCTGCGGCACCGCCGCGGAGACGGACGGTGCGGTGGGGGCTGCGGGAACGGGCCCGGGGGCGGCCTGCGGCGCACGCTGCGCGGGCGGTGCGGGCCGGGCGGGACCGGGACGCCCGGGCCGCGGGACGGCGGCGGGACGCGGACCAGGTACGGGGCGGGGGGTCTGCGCGGTGCGGCTCGCGGCCGGCGTGACGCTGGGACCCTGGGCACTCTCGTGAATCTGAGGCTCCTCGATGGCGATGGTGAGAGGCATGAGTTGATATCTATCAAACACCGGTACGAAACGTACCGGTGGGTGGCGCGTGGGTGCGATCAGAAATCGAAGCCGAGTTGGCCTCCGCTTTCCAGTTCCATCGACTCCTCGCTGCGCCGAACCTTTTTGAGATGGCGCCAGCGCGGCAGTGCGTCGAGGTAGGACCACGAGAGCCGGTGGTAGGGGGTCGGACCCCGCTCCTCCAGCACCGCCCGGTGCACGGGCGAGGGATATCCGGCGTTGGCGGCGAAAGCGAAATCTTCAATTCCGCCGCCCTGTCCGCCGATTTCGGCCATCATCCGGTCGCGTCGAACCTTGGCGATCACAGATGCGGCCGCGACGGAAATGCAGGACTGGTCGCCCTTGATCACCGTACGGACCTGCCAGGGCGGGCCGAGATAGTCGTGCTTGCCGTCGAGGATCACCGCATCCGGCCGGATCGGCAGCGCTTCCAGTGCGCGCTCCGCGGCCAGCCGCAGGGCGGCGGTCATCCCCAGCTCGTCGATCTCCTCGGGAGAGGCGTGCCCCAGCGCGTAGGCGGTGACCCAGCTCTCCAGGACGTCGAGGAGCGCGTCACGTCGCTTGGGGGTGAGCAGCTTGGAGTCGGTCAGCCCTTCGGGCGGCCGGCGCAGGCCGGTGATCGCCGCGCACACGGTGACGGGACCGGCCCAGGCCCCTCGTCCGACTTCGTCGACCCCGGCGATGACCTTGGCGCCAGTGGTTGCACGGAGGGAGCGTTCGACGGTGTGGGTGGGTGCTTCGTACGGCATGGCGCCAGCAAGGTTACGCCGCCCCGCGCCGCCTGCACACCCCGCCCCGGTCACGGATGCGCGTACTCCGGTGACGGGAGCGCGGGCACCGGCTCGCGCACCGGCTCACGCGCGGAGCAGGGGCACCATCACATCGTCGACCATCTCGGCAATCTCCGCTTCCCGCCATTCGCTTCCGCACATCTTCGTGCGGTACATCATCATCGCCGGAATGACGTCCACGACGAACGGCCCGGTCGCCTCCGGCCGCACATCGCCCCGCTCGATTCCCTGCTGCACCAGCGCACGGATCAGCCTGTGAGCCGGTTCATGCAGCCCGGCCCGGATGACTTCCCGGAACCGGTCCGCCTGTGCGTGATCGCACTCGTGAAGGACCGCGCGCAACGCCTGTCCGGCCCTGGAGTGCATCACGTCCCGCATCCGCACGCACAGCTCGTACAGGTCCTCGCGGATCGAGCCGAGGTCCCCGATCTCCCCCAGCGGCGGCAGCCCGGTGCGCAGCGCGTCGGCCACCAGGTCGGCCTTGGAGGGCCAGCGCCGGTACAGCGCCGCCTTGCCGGTGTGCGCACCAGCCGCCACACCCTCCATCGTGAGCGCATTCCAGCCAACGGTGCTCAGCTGCTCCAACGCGGCGTCGAGAATGGCGCGTTCGAGTTCCGGCCCCCGTCTGCGCCCCGGCGACGTCGTCGACCAGCGCGAACCCACCATCATTGCGACCTCCGACCGGCTCGCGCGTCCCTCGCACGTATTTTCAGCCTTAGTGAACGCTTGCGTTCACTAAGGCTGACTCCTACGGTGGATCGGCAGTGAACGAAGACGTTCACTATTTCACTTCGGGGGGATCCTCAGTGACTACTCCTCAACTCTCCAAGTCTCGAACACCCGGTGCGGCCCGTCGCGAGGGCCGCACCGGCATCGCGCTCGCCGTCATCGCCGCCTGCCAGCTCATGGTCGTCCTCGACGCGACGATCGTGAACATCGCGCTCCCGCACATCCAGACCGCCCTCGCCTTCTCCACGACCGACCTGTCCTGGGTGATCAGTGCCTACACCCTGGCCTTCGGCGGCCTCCTGCTGCTCGGCGGCCGGGCCGGCGACATCCTGGGCAGGCGCCGCGTCTTCCTGACCGGCATCCTGCTCTTCACCGCGGCCTCCCTCCTCGGCGGCTTCGCCCAGGAGCCCTGGCAGTTGCTCGCCGCCCGCGCCCTCCAGGGGATCGGCGGCGCGATAGCCTCGCCGACCTCACTCGCCCTCATCACGACCACTTTCGCCGAAGGCCCCGAGCGCAACCGCGCCTTCGGGGTCTTCGCCGCCGTCTCGGCGGGCGGCGGCGCGCTCGGCCTGCTGGCGGGCGGCATGCTCACCGAATGGCTCGACTGGCGCTGGGTCCTCTTCGTCAACGTGCCGATCGGCCTGCTGATCGCGTTCCTCACACCGCTCTACATCAGCGAGTCCGAGCGCCATCCGGGCCGCTTCGACATCGCCGGAGCGCTGACCTCCACCGGCGGAATGGCCTCGCTCGTCTACGGGTTCATCCGCGCCTCCGAGGACGGCTGGCGCGACGGCCTCACCTTCGGTTCGTTCGGCGCGGCGGTCGTCCTGCTCACCGCCTTCGTCGTCATCGAGTCCCGGGCCCGCGAACCGATCACCCCGCTGCGGATGTTCGCCGACCGCAACCGCGCCGGCACCTACCTGATCATGCTCGGCCTCGCCGCCGCCATGTTCGGCATGTTCTTCTTCATCGTCCAGTTCGTGCAGAACGTGCTCGGTTTCTCACCGATCCGCTCCGGACTCGGCTTCCTGCCCACCACGGTGGCCATCGTGGCCGCGGCCGCCATCGCGCAGCGCTTCCTGCCGCGCTTCGGCCCCAAGCCGTTCATGGTCACCGGATCCGCAATCACCGCTTCCGGGCTGGCCTGGCTCGCCCTCATCGACACCGACAGCTCGTACCTCGCCGGGGTGCTCGGCCCGATGCTGCTGTTCGGCTTCGGCATGGGGCTCAACTTCGTCACCCTCACCCTCACGGCCGTCTCCGGTGTGGCGCCGCAGGAAGCGGGTGCGGCGTCCGGGCTGCTCAACGCCAGCCAGCAGGTCGGCGGCTCGCTGGGCCTGTCGATCCTGGTCACCGTCTTCGGCACGGCTTCGCGCACCGAGGCCGACCGGCAGGTGGCCGCCTTCAGGGAGCAGGCGGACCCCGGTCAGTTGGCCGCCTTCGCGCAGACCGGCCGGCTGCCCGACCCCTGGGGGGACGTCGTCCTCACCCAGGGCATCGCCAACGCCTTCGTCGCGGGGGTGGTCATGGCGGCGGTCGCCCTGGTCACCGCGCTGCTGGTGATACGGGTGCGCAAGAGCGACCTGGAGGCCCTCAACGGCATCGCCGCGAAGGCCGGTCCGGCGGCCTGAGCCGGTTCCCGCACGGGGCGCACGCGAACGACGAGGGCCCGGGCGTGGGACCGTCCCCCGCGCCCGGGCCCCGTAGGAGACGCCGGTACTCCTGAACTCCGGTACTGCTGAACTCCGTACTAGTACTCGACTCGGATGCCGGACGCTCCGAGCTTGCGGCACTCCGCGAACACGGCCTTCACCGGCCGCTCGCGCAGGATCTGCCGGGCGCGGTACTCGCCGAGGCTGATGGCGTACCAGGGCTCGTCACGGTCGCGCGCCAGGTCGTTGCTGATCCCCATCAGGGCGCAGGAGCGCTGGGGCTCCGGCAGCCGGTCCAGGACGGGCACCGCGTCCGCCGACAGGGACCGGAGGTAGGCCAGGTCGAGCTTGTCGCGCTGCTCGTAGCGGGTGGCGTTGCTCTGCGCGATCATCCCGTCCGGGGACAGCAGCCCGAAGGCCAGTACGCCGGCCATGGCGCTCCCCGCGATCGCGCGCGGCAGCCATCGCGCGCCGAACACCCCTGCGGCCATGATCAGTACGATGACCAGCCCGAGCCACAGCTCTATCGCCGTCACCGACACCCGCAGCCGCGTCAGCCCGTAGGCGTCCACGTAGAGGTCCATGCGGCGCAGCGCCGAAGCGACCACCACCAGGGTGAGCGCGCACAGGGTCCCGAGGACCGCGCGGACGAGCCGCCGGTCGCCGGCTCCGGCGCGCGGGGCCCAGCGCAGAGCGAGCGCGATGACGACGAGCACGAGCAGCGTGGCCCAGAGCAACTGCCAGAAGCCCTGGCGTGCGTACTCGGAGTAGTTGAGGTCGGTGCTGGCCAGGATCTTCTCGTAGCCGCCGAACAGCACGGTGAGCTGGACGGCGTTGAAGCCGGCGAAGAGCAGGTTCAGCAGGATGAGCGGCAGGGCCCATTCGACGCGCGAGCGCGCCTTGCCGGGGGCCACCGAGATGCGGTCCCAGCGCGAGGGCGCCACTGCGGTGCGGGCGACTGCGAGCGCGATGAGGGACCCGAGGAAGAAGAGCAGGACGCGCACCGGCCCGTCCTCGGCGCTGATCTCGGGCGTCAGTCCGCCGACCAGGTCCGCGAAGGCGGCGTCGGCCGACGCGAACAGCGTGCCGAAGAGCACCAGCAGGACCGCGGCCACGACCACGGCCTTGACCACGGGCAGCCAGCGGTCGCGGGAGACCCCGCCGCCGCGCGAACGCAGACCGGTCCAGGCCCAGCGCACCCCCAGCACGGTGGAGTCGATGAAGCCGATCGGGCTGAGCAGGATGCCGGGCCAACTGCGGCCGCCGTGCAGGGCCAGGGCGCCGGTCAGGACGGCCGCGAGCACCGCCAGCGTGGCGGGCCAGCCCGAGTCGCGCAGGGCGGGCACGGCCAGCAGCGCCACGCAGCCGAGTGCCCACACCACGGTCCACGGGCGGGCGCTACGCCGGGCCGCGCGGGCGGCGGCGTACGCACCCGCCATCGCGGGCACCGCCGCGATCAGCAGGCCGGGACCCAGCCCGTCGGCGAGCAGCAGGGCGGTGGCGATGCCCGAGGCGGCGGTGGCGAGCAGGACGGCACCGCCGACGGGTCCCGCGTCGCCCGGGCGGGCCGCCTCCGCCCACGCCACCGGCGCGAGGGACCAGGCTCCGGACCGGGCCCGCTGCTGGCGGGCCTGGTAGATCTTCCACGCCTTGGGATCCCAGCCGGGCGGCGCGGGCGGAATCGGCGTCGGCGTCGGCGTCGGCGTCGACGAAGCGGATCCCGCATCGGCTTCCGCGGCCGACCGAGCCTCCGCGGCCCGAGCCTGCTCCGCCGCTTCCCCGGCGGCCACGCCCCCGTCCGCGGCCTGCGCCGCGCCGTCGGTGTTCTCTGACATCGGTTCCCCTCCCCTGCGGGCCGCCCCCGGTGATCCGGTGGAGGCGGCGAAGCGGACAGAGTAGGCCGGTGACATGCAGTTTTGAACAGGCTCAAAAGAGCCCTGTGGCAGGACCGTGACAAACGGACGGGGGCGGAGACGGGTGCAGCGACGGGTCCAGACCCGTGCAGAGCGCCGTTACCGCGCCGCCTCCGGCAGCCAGGCCGGCAGGGCCTCGGTCCGCGCCAGCCAGGCGGCCGGCAGCACCGCGTCGCCGCGCGCGCCCAGCACCCCGCCGACGATCGCGCAGGTCGTGTCCACGTCCCCGCCCACCTTGGCCGTGGTCCAGAACGCCTGCTCGTAGTCGTCCAGCGACCGCGCCGCCGACCACAGGGCGAACGGCACGGTGTCGTGTGCGCTGGTGCGCCGGCCGCAGCCCAGTACCGCGGCGACCGTGGTCGCGTCGCCGTAGTCCAGCATGTCCCGCGCCCGCCGCAGCCCGGCGCCGACGGCGCTACGCGGCACCAGCGCGATCACCCCGTCCAGCAGATCGGCGGCCTTCGGCGGGCCCGCCGGGGCCGCCGCGAGCGCGGCCGCCGCGGCGACGGCCATGGCGCCGCAGACCGCCTCGCGGTGCTGGTGGGTGGTGTAGGCGGAGATCTCCGCCTGGTGGGTGGCCTGCTCGGGGTCGTCGGCGTACCAGGCGCCCAGCGGTGCGACCCGCATGGCCGCGCCATTGCCCCACGAGCCCTGCCCGTTGAACAGCTCGGCCGCCAGCGTCCGCCAGTCCGCGCCCTCGCGGATCAGGCGCAGCATCCGGTTCACGGCGGGGCCGTAGCCGCGGTCGAAGTCGTGGTGGTGGGCGAAGGAGGCGGCCAGGGCGTCCTGGTCGATCCGGCCGTGTTCGGCGAGCACGGCCACCAGCGAGCAGGCCATCTCGGTGTCGTCGGTCCACTGCCACGGGTCGGTGCCGGCGGGCAGCTCGCGCTGCTTGAGCAGCGGGTAGTTCACGGGGACGAAGTACTGGGAGCCCAGGGCGTCACCCAGGGCCAGCCCGCGCAGGCTGGCCATGGCGCGTGCGTAGCGCCTTTCGGAAGAGGAGTCAGAGGTCATCCCGCGTCACTTTAGCCGTCCAGGTCATAAGGCTCGGGTGTGGTCCACCGCTCAAACGGGCGGTCCATCCGGTACCGGCCGTCCGGGCCCAGCAGAAGCACCCGGAATTCGCCGTTCCCCGGGTTGGAGAGGGCCTCGAACTCGGCCACCGACCAGTGGAACCAGCGCATGCAGAACAGCCGCATCGTCAGGCCGTGCGTCACGAGCAGCACGTTCTCCGGATGGTCGGACGCCTCGAAGCTGCGGTAGAGGCTCTCCAGGAAGGAGCCGACCCGGTCGTACACGTCCGCCCCCGACTCGCCCTGTGCGAAGCGGTAGAAGAAGTGGCCGTACGCGTCCCGGTACGCCTTCTGGAGCCGTACGTCCTCGCGGTCCTGCCAGTTCCCCCAGTCCTGCTCGCGCAGCCGGGGCTCCTCGCGCATCCGGACCCGCGCCGGGTCGAGCCGCAGTTCCCGGAAGGTCTGCAGGGTCCGGCGGTACGGGGAGACGTACGCGCTGATGTGCTCGTCGCCGAACAGCTCGCGCAGGCGTACGCCGACCGACGCGGCCTGCTCGCGCCCGCTCCGGGTCAGCCGCAGGGCGTGGTCGGGCTCGCGCTCGTACACCGAGTCATCGACGTTCCCCTCCGATTCCCCGTGCCGGACAAGGACGATGCGCCGTGGTCGTACCATCCCACGACCCTATTCGGCGGCGTGCGGACAGACCGACCGGGCACGCCGGTCGGCCTGACGATCGTCCTACGGTCATACCGTCCAGGAGGGTTCGAGGTCGACGACGTCTCCGGTGAGGGCCTCGACGTCGGCCTGGATCTGGGCGCGCAGGGAGAGCCGCTCGACCCTCTCCTGGCGGTACTTGCCGTGCTCGGCCGCCGCGTGCCACATCGACAGCACGAGGAACTCCCGGCCCGGCGCCTCCCCGAAGAGGCCCCGGACCATGCCCGGCGAGCCCGCCATGGCCGGGTTCCACACCTTCTCCTGCATGAGGGCGAAGTGGTCCACGCGGCCCTCCCGGACCCGGGTGTGGGCCACCCTGACGACATCGGCGTCGGTGAAGCGCGGCTCGAAGCCGGTCTTCACGTCGAAGCGGTGGTCGAAGAGCGTGACGCGCGCGTCGGTGTAGGTGCCGTTCTGGGAGGCGGCCAGCCGGTCGTGGGAGCGGGCCATGAAGGAGTCATAGAAGGAGCGGCTCTCCCAGAACGCGAAAACATGCGCCACCCCCTGCCGGCCTCGGCTCCAGCCGCCGCCCTGTCCCCGGAAACCCGGCTCCCCCGGCAGCCCCGCCCATTTGCGCTGCCCGCGCTCGAACCCGCGTCGGTCCGTCACCGTGCAGCGAATCCACTTGACCAGCACTGCGCCATCGTACGGTCCCGGCGGGGCCCGGGTCAGTCCCCGGCGCGGTAGATCCGCAGCAGTTCGGCGGCGTCCCGCCCGGACAGCCGAAGCCCGAACTCCCGGTCGAGCAGGTCGAGCAGGCCCTCGGAGCCGATCACATCCCGCTCGACGTGCCCGTCGGGGTGGAGCCGTATCAGCTCCCGCCCCACGAGGGACAGCCGGACGGCGTCGCCCGGGTACTGGGCGACGACCTGCCCCACGAAGGAGGAGCGGGGGTGGGAGGAGCTGTAGTGGTTCAGCACGACGTAGTCGACGGGGTGGTACGGCTGCGGGGAGAAGGCGTACAGGTCCCGCCAGGCTCCCTCGCGCAGCGTTGACAGCGCGAGGACTCCGCCTTCCTCCTCACGGACGCGGAAGGTCCACTCCCCCTGCCGCACCTCGACACCGGGGCGTGCCAACGGCACCGGCTCACGCGGGCCCTGGTAGCCGAACCCGGCGTCGCAGAGCCAGGATTCACCCTCGATGGTGACGGCGAGGACGGCATGCGTCACCGCGAGCAGCGAGTCCCCCCGGGTGCGGTTGCGGGCCCCGCGCCCGGAGACCTCGAAGCCGATCCGCTCCAGGGCAGCGGCCAGCAGCAGGTTCTGCTCGTAGCAGTAGCCGCCGCGGCGGGCGTGCACGAGCTTGTCCTCGATGGCCTTGACGTCCAGCTCGACGGGGCGGCCGAAGAGCACGTCCAGGCTCTCGAAGGTGATCGCACCGGTGTGGGCCCGGTGCACTTCGTACAACGTCCGCAGGTCCGGGAGGAGTTCCCGGCCTCCGTACCCGATCCGCGCCAGATAGGCGTCCAGATCCAGCTCGTCCCCGCTCCACATGGCTGCTCCCCGTACTCGCCGTCACGTCACGTCCGGGGCGGACGGTCATCGCGCCCCGGACAATGATCGGCTCGCCGGCGCCCTGGACGCCAACCCGCTTTCACGCTGCCGTAGCAGCGCACCCCACGCTCGCGGCGGAGTCCAGCGGGTGCCACTCCACCGGCACGTCGCGCATCAGCAGGGCGCAGTCGAAGTGGGCCGTGCCGGGCGGGAAGCGCTCGGGGTCCTCGAAGAAGGAGGACTCGGCGCGGGTGACTTCGGTGGCCTCCACCCGCCACGCGTCCGTGTGCAGCTCCATGCCGTCGAGCCGGCCCTCGGCGCGCGCGGGGGAGTAGCCGCGGGCGCCCTGCCGGAAGAACTCGGAGGCCTCGGCCAGGTCGCCGAACAGCCGGCTGCCGTGCAGTTCGTCCGCGACCCGGGCGACGACCCGTACCCGGGTGGAGCCGTCCTTGGTCTCGTAGGCGACCCCGACCTCCTGCGGGGTCTCCCGCACGTCGAAGACGGCGGACCCGTGCGCTCCGGGGAACATCCGGCCGCCCGCCAGGACATTGATCCGGGAGCCGCTGTCGCGGCGCGGAATCCAGACCCCCGTCTCGATCCCGTCCGGGCCGTCCCACTCGACGGAGATCCGGTGCGCGGCGTTCTCGCTGCGCACGCCGACGCCGGCGGGCGCCCAGCGCGGCCGGGTGTCCCCCAGCCTCAGCAGGCAGATCCCGGCGACGGCCCAGTCGCCCACGAGCTGCGGCCGCATCCCCGCCGGCAGCAGCCTCGCCGCCACGTCGGGCTCGACCCGGTAGTTCACGAGCAGCCGCCGCTCGATGACACTCGCGATCTTCGGACTGATCATTGCGTGTTCTCCCCCGAGTCGGTCTTGCGCCGCTGGTGCCGGAGCACGATCTGCTCCGGGCACACCATGCTGAGGAACCGCCCGACGGAGGCGGCCAGCCGCTCCTCGACGAGCGTGTAGAGGATCCGGTTGCCGTCGCGCCGCTCCCGCACCAGCCCGGCGGACTTCAGCACGCCGAGGTGCCGGGACACGGAGGGTGCGCTGATGGGGAACCGGCCGGCGATCTCCCCGGCCGCCAGCTCCCCGTCGCGCAGGTCCTCCAGGATCTGGCGCCGTGTGGGATCGGCGAGCGCCCGGAAGACACCGGCCTCGTCTTCGGTCTCGCTATTCTCGGCCATACGACCTTTTTAGCACATGAGCTAATTAGCTAAATACAGCACCCCCTGTTCCCGGGCACGCCGAAGGGGACCGGCCTGCGCTAGTCCTCGGCAACCGGCTCTCGATCGGGGAACGCACGCAGCCTCAGCTGTGGCGACCGGTGATCGGCGAGCCACCGCATCCGGTTGTCGTCCGCCGCGAAACCTGCACATGCGGTCCGGGTCCACTCCTCTCGGTCGAGGACTTCGAGGTACGCCTCCCGGAGCGCCTCCTGCTGTACCCCGGCGCACCCCGCAGCCTCGGCAGACTTCGTGGTCAGGTGCTGAGTGAGCGCCGCGATCGTGAAGTAGCGCTCGACGGTCGGGCTGAGCGAACCCACATGGCGGGCATGAGCCTCCAGGACCGCTGCCGCATGGGGGTAGTGAGCGAGGGTGAGCCCCATGCCCCCGCAGTCGCTCATGAGATGGAGCAGCCGACCGGCGTGGTCGACCATCTCGCCGTCAGTTCCGAGGTCCGCAAGCGCCTCATGAAGTCTGCCGACAGTGGCGACCTTGCCGGCGAAGTATCCGTTGAGGAAGTCCCCATCGCAGGCCCTGCGAAGCAGCCACGGTCGGGCAGCCGGGTCGTCGAGTCTGCAGAGAGCCTCGACGACGTAGACACGTCCCCAGCCGGTGGCTCGCTCGGCAAGCCAGAGCAGTGCCTGGACACCTCCCGCCTGACACTCGAAGGCGTGCGCCGCCAGTGGCCCGAAGCGGTCGGAGAGCAGCCCGATCGTTTGAATCAGCGGGATGTCGTCGGCGGTCCCCACGGCGACGACCAAGGCGAGCCCAACGGTGACCGCGCATCGATCGGTCCCGCGTCGGACCAGCCATCGACCCGTTCGGCGAACACGTTCGCTGTCCGCCCGCTGAGCCGCGGCGGCGATGTGCTCGTTGTGGTGAAGCGGTACGTAGACGTCGTGGAACGCATCGGCCAGTTCACTGGGATGGGCAGAGGCCCGTGCGAAATGCGCGTCCAGGATGAGCGCCACGTCCTTGCCGGCCACGTGCCGGCCCTCAGGTGAGCGCGGCTCTTGCCGATGACGGTGCGCGCCGTCGTCGGGGTACGGTTCCCCGTCGCGATGAAGCGGCTCTCCGGGAGCCAGCCGGTGCAGCCGGAGCGCGTGGTCGAACAGTGTTGTCGGTGATCCGGGCAGTCCCGTCCCGGTCGTCTCGCTCATCGGCGGACGGAGGACTCGATTCTCTTGATCATGGCCGGAGCATGCCATGCCAGAGCCACTGCGACAAGCCGCTTTCGCCACCACGTGCACTGCAGAAGGGAGGGGGGGGGGGGGGGGGGGGGGGGCCCCCCCCCCCCCACACCCCCCCCCCCGCCCCCCTCCCCCGGGAAAGGCGTCACACCACAGCCTTCCCCCCTTCCCTCTCCCGCCGACGTGGTGGTACCCACGCCCC